>DATKVG010000151.1:0-11795 GCA_035530195.1 Bathyarchaeia archaeon
TCCAGTCGGGCTACGCCCTCCTTCCGTCGCAGCAACTGGGAAGAAACCCAAGCCTGCCCACAACCACCCCTGGAAGCGCCCGTTTAAACCGGACACTTCTACTTTGCAGGAAACCGGACATTTCTAATTTGCGTTGACAGAGTCAAAAACGGATGCCAAAATAACACCTGAAAATATAGGGTTGCCCATACCGAGGGGCGATTTGCGGACTTGTAAAAAAATGCGAAAACCGGCCGGCCTGTCCGTAAAACACAGCCCCGCAAGAACGACACTGCTTTCCAGCGGAGTAACCAGAAAAAAACCTCTCCGGACCCGCTCCGGAGAGGTTTGAGGAACAATTCTGTCTGTTGCGAAGGGCTACTTGCTGTATACGGCACCCACTGCGAGGGCCATTGCCCGAGTGACAGGGGGTTCCGAGGGATACTTGATGAATTCGACGTGACCGTCCATGAACAGAATGTTCGCTCCGCCGGGGATATGGTTGAAGTACTCGGGTTGAGTGCCCAGAGCGTCACCCATGATGAAGATTTCGCTCTGTGCTTTCGCGCTGGCGGCAGGGTTGTTGATGTCGGTGATAAGAAATCGCTCGATACCTTCACGGAGGCGGTAGAGGATGTCGCCGCCGGTGTTGCCTAATCCCGGCGCGACGGCGCTGAGGTTCACGTCGTTATCGATTGCTGAGAAATCGATAATGATTGTGGCTACCACAGCTTCGTCGGTCAGGGCGGTGAACTGCCAGGCAGCACCCGGGTAGGCGGGGTCCTTGGGCGAGTCTGCATCGTCGCCAACGCGGTCGAGGAGCCACGCGAAGTAGCCGTAGCTGATGTCGGCTTCATCGGAGCAGCCGCCCTCAGTTCCGGGCGGATTGGGACCATGAGTGGCATCCGTGGGGGGGTAGGAAACGCACCACGACCCGTCGCTGTACTGCAGGTTCTCTGGATCATTGTCAGGATCCGACGGACACAGCAGGACGTTGGGGTCCGTCAGATACTCGGGGAATACCGAGGGTATAAATGGTGCCGCCGCAAAGTCAGAGAAATCGGGCGAGAGTTGCGCACGCGGGTATTTGCCGCCCTTGGACTCGTTGGAGTACATCTTGTAGATGATACCCCATTGTTTGAGGTTATTGGCGCAGCTTGCTCTGCGGGCCGCTTCCCGTGCTCGCGCGAGAGCGGGCAAGAGGATCGCTGCAAGAATCCCGATGATGGCAATGACAACAAGCAGTTCAATAAGCGTAAAACCTTTTGTTCTCATGACACGTTCTCCTCCATCTGTAATAAGCCAAAATCTCCCATATAGACGCACCTGCGGCCGCCACAGACTTGCTTCTGATTGTAGTCGCCTTTGCCGATCTTGTCAATGCCGATTCTACTGTCATGGCCCCTCTTTGAGGCCGTTCACGACCTGGAAGGCGCCCCGCCGCCCTGTTCGTGCGAACCCGGGCGGACCTCCCCATCGGGTCTTGAGTCCTTTCCATATCCTGCACACACCGCCTTGGTCATGTCGGCGCGGGCATCAGTCAGCCCAGCAGCAATCTGTCGTACAAATATCCCGGAGGGATTCTGTTGGTGCTTGCACACAGACCTCTCGGCGAAGGGCGTTTTACCAAAAGTGGAAAGCACGGAGCGATTGCCCCGTCTCGCCCGGCCCTTGCTTCCATTGGATTCGCTGATATAGGATAACGGGCGCGAGCGGTTGTTGTTTGCTCGGATCATGTGGGACCGAGGGTGCGGGCACAACGGGTTCAACTGGAAGTAGTAAATTCTTCAGGAGAAAAGAGATGAACAATCAGCATGGTGAAGGGATGAGCCGGAGGTCGTTTGGCAAGCTGTCGGCGGCGGCGGGTTTTGCGGTCGTAACGGGAAGGGCATTCGCCGCGGATGTCAATACGGACACGTTGCGTGTGGGTTTGATCGGGTGCGGTGGCCGCGGGACGGACGCTGCCGCGAACATGCTCGAAGGGAATGACAACGTGGTGCTGGTGGCGATGGCGGACGTGTTCGAAGACCGGCTCATATCGTCGCTCAGTCGGCTGAAGAATAGCAAGAAAGAAAAGGTGGCGACCAAGGTGGCGGTCGACAAGGGGCACTGTTTCACCGGGTTCGACGCCTACAAGAAACTCCTGGAGACGGACGTGAACGTGGTGATCCACGGCGCGCTTCCCTACTGCCGGCCCCAGCATATCGCGGCCGTCATTGACGCCGGAAAACACCTGTTCACCGAAAAACCGGTCGCGGTCGATCCGGAGGGCATCCGGATGGTGATGGCCGCCGCCGAGAAAGCCAGGGAGAAGAAGCTCAGCCTCGTGGCGGGGACGCAACGGCGCCACCAGAAAGAATATGTCGAGACGGTCAAACGGATCCGGGACGGGGATCTCGGGAAGATCCAGGCGATGCGGGCGTATTGGTGCGGGAGCCTGCCGTTCTGCCACGAGCGCAAAGCCGACTGGAGCGATCTCGAATACCGGCTGCGCAACTGGTACGCCTACTGCTGGGTGGCCGGCGACAACATCGTCGAGCAGCACGTTCACAACCTCGATGTCATGAATTGGGTGATGGGCGGGCCGCCGAAACGGGTGTTTGCGATGGGCGGCCGTTCGTGGAAAACGCCGGATGAGAAGTATGGCGACATCTACGACCATTTTGCCTGCGATTACGAGTACGAAGCAGATGGCGAGCCCGTTCGGATGACGAGTTTCAGCCGGCATTGGAAAGGGTGCGCCGAGGGCGTGTTTGAAGAGGTTGTCGGCACCAAGGGCACGAGCGACTGCCGCCGGATCGGCAAGAAGAGGGTTGAAGGCGGGATCGACCCGTACGTGCAGGAACACATAGACCTTATCGCGAGCATCCGTGGCACGGGCCCGTATTTGAACGAGGGCGTGCAAGTCGCCGAGAGTACGATGACGGCCATCATGGGCCGGATGTCGGCGTACACGGGCCAAAACATCCTGTACAGCAAGGCGCTCGAGACGGATCTGAACCTCGTGCCAAAGGAATTTGATTTCAGCAAGCCGTATCCGGTCGGGCCGGTTCCCAACCCCGGCTGGCAGGCTTAACCGGCCAACCCTGTTGGCAGGCGTAACCGCACGATCGAGGAGGGTTACAAGATGGATCGTCGCCAGTTTTTGACGGCGTGCGCCGCCACGGCAGGCGGAATCGCACTGATGAAGCCCGTCAAGGCGTTCGCTGCTCCGCCGGCGGACAAGCCTTTTTCGAAGTCCAAGCTAAGAATGTCCGCGCCGATCAGTTTCTTCCCCGGCGAGACATCCGAAGAAAAACTCGAGGTGGTAGCGGCGTGGGGCCTTCCCGCCTATGAGTGGCTTGGGCCGAGCGGCGATTTCGCGTCGCTGCGCAAGAAGGCGGATTCGCTTGGGCTGGTGCTGAGCTGCACGAGCGGCGCGGGCGCGATCAAGCCGGGGCAGATGGTGCTGCCATCGGATCACGACCGGCTCGTCGAGCAGTTTAAGCGGAACGTGCAGATGGCGCACGCGCTGAACTGCACGCGCCTCATCGGCCTCAGCGGCAACACGCGCAACGACGCCTCGTTCGAGGAACAGACCCAAAACGTGATCAACTGCGCAAAACGCCTGGCCCCGATAGCCGAGCAGGAAAACGTCATTCTCGTGCTCGAGATGCTCAACCCGCTGGTCGATCACAAGGGTTATTTCCTGACGCGGACCGATCACGGCGTGCAGATCGTCAAGGCGGTGGGCAGCCCCAACGTGAAGTTGTTGTTCGACATCTACCACCAGCAGATTACCGAAGGCAATGTGATTCGCAACCTGACGGAAAACATCGATTACATCGGCCATTTCCACGTCGCCGACAACCCCGGCCGTAAAGAGCCGGGAACCGGCGAGATGAACTACACGAACATCTTCGCCGCGATCGCCAAAACCAACTACGACGGATTCGTCGCGCTCGAGTGCGGCCATTCCACGAAGAATTACGAAGATACGTTGAACGCCACGCTGAAGTGCCTGGGCTTGGCATAAAAGGAAACAGCGGGGCCCAGATTAGCCGGGCCCCTCATTTTTTGCAGCGCGGCAATGGGAGTTGCTTGAAGATGCGCAACCCGTCTCGAGCGGTTGTTCTTATCCTGGTTCTTTTCTCGGGCATGGCGCGCGCGGCGGACGACGCGCGGCTCGGGCCGGTTTATGTGCTGAACATTACCGCGCCCGACGAGGCCGCCCTGCACGCGCTGGTAGAGGCCGGCTACGACGTGGCGTCCGTACATGGCCTCACCGCAACAATCTACGCAACGCCCGCCGAGCGCCAAACACTGCTGGCCACGGGCTGGCCTGTCACCGAGGTCGATCAGACTGCCGACATCGAGAAAACGCTCGGCGTCTACCACACCTACGACTCCCTCACAACCGAACTCGTCGAGACCTACGCCTCGCTGCACCCTGACATCTGCCGCATGCAGAGCCTCGGAAAGTCTTATCAAAACCGCGAGCTCTGGGCGCTGCTAATCACCGACTACCCGGACGCCGACGAAGACGAGCCGGAGTGCAAGTTCGTCGCGACCATGCACGGCGACGAGCCCATCGGAATGGAGCTTTGCCTCTACCTGATCGACCTGCTGCTGAATCAGTACGGCACTGACGAACGCATTACCTCACTCGTGGACAACACGGCCCTCTGGATTGTCCCGTTGATGAATCCTGACGGGTTGGAGAACGAGGACCGGCGGAACGCGCAAGGCTACGACCTGAACCGGAGGTTCCCCAACTATCCAAACGAGTTTACCGGGACAATTTTCAACACTCCGCTGGATGTGTCCGGCCGGCCGCCGGAAGTGGCCTGCATCATGAATTGGACCGCGCAGGAAAGCTTCACGCTTGCCGCCAACTTCCACACCGGCGCGCTCGTCGTCAACTACCCCTACGACCATGAGGAGGGTATACCGTCGGGCCAGCCCGCCCCCTCGCCCGACGAGGTGCTGTTCCAGGACATCTCCCGGCGCTACTCGATTAACAACAGCCCCATGTGGAACAACCCCGCGTTTGAAGACGGCATTACCAACGGCAGCGACTGGTACGCCATCACCGGCGGCATGCAGGACTGGGACTACCGGTTTGCCGCCTGCAACCACGTGACGGTCGAGCTGTTCAACACCATCAAAAAACCGGATAAATCGACCTTGGCGCAGCTTTGGGAAGACAATCGCGAGTCGATGCTGGCGTACCTCGAGTCGGCCCACATCGGCGTGCGCGGTATTGTAACGGACGCGGGGACCGGAGAGCCCGTGTACGCACAGGTGCGGGTCGTGGGCAACAGCCAACCCGTGTTCACCGACCCCGACGCGGGCGATTACCACAGGATGCTGTTGCCCGGCACGTACACGCTCGTGGTGTCCGCGCCGGGTTACATCACGCAGCGAATTGAAGGTGTGGCGGTGGGAGAAGGCGTGGCCGTTATAGCAGATGCCGAGCTTGAGGAGTCGTCGATACCGGCAACGAGGTCGCCACTGGCGCGGCTGCTGCTGATGCTGCTTCTCGCTATCTTCGGCTTGAGACTGCTTTTCGGCAAGTCCTCGGATGAGGCGCATTTGGCAGGCGCCTTACTGCTGATGCCGGCGTTGTTCCTATCCGCCTGGTAAATAGCCCAGGGATTCCATCTGCTCTTTCAGGGATTGGTCGATGATGGAAACGTCCTTGGCGCCGAACTCCCAGCCGTACTTTTTTTGCCACACCTGCAGCGTGCCCACAAGCGACTTGACCAGCTCGGGGCGTTGGGCGGCGATGTTCGTTTGCTCGAGGGGATCTGCCCGCAGGTCGTACAACTCGACGGGCTTGTACTCGAGATGGGCGTAACCCTGGCGGCCGTGGCGCTCCGCCTCGTTGATCCACATCACGTGCCTCTCCTGGGGATTGTAAATGAGCCGATAGTCTTTCACCCGTATCGTCAGCATCTGATCTTCGTATTCTGCGACGGCGGGTCGTTCCGCTTCGTGCTTGCCCATGGCCAGCGGCATCAGGCTGTCGCCTTGGAAGGTTGGCGGGGGCTGGATGACGAGGGCGCCGAGGATGGTGGGAGCGATGCGCAGGTTCTCGACGATCTGCGGGACGCGCGCAGTGCGGGGGATCACGTTGGGTAGGCGAAGGATCAGCGGTACGTGGAGGGCGCTGCCGTACATCGAGGCGAAGTGGTAAAAGTACTTGAAGTGGTCGTACAACTCCTCGCCGTGATCGGCGGTGATGATTACGAGCGTGTTGTCTTCAAGGCCCTTTTGCTTAAGCCAATCGAGCAGGCGTGAGATGAGCGCATCGGTATACGCCACTTCAGCATCGTACAGGGCTTGCACCGATTGGAGTTTCTGCTGCGGGAGGTCTTGCTGGGCGAGCGTGACGCCGTTCAGTTCGTAATCCTGGGCTTCGCCGTCCGCCACCTCCGTATAGGCGGGGTCGAACCTGCGGCCGTACTCGACCGGCGGCGTGAAGGGCCGGTGCGGCGCATACAGCAACAACCAGGAAAAAAACGGCCCCCCGCTTTTCTTCTCCATCCAACCGAGCGCATCGTTGACGACGGTTTCGTCGTCGCCTTTGGCGATATGCTCGAACCCTTCCCAATTCTTGCCCCACGTGAGTTCGTTGGCGAGGAACGCGCCGCAGGCATAGCCGTTTTCGCGGAGGATTTCGGCGAGGTAGGTGTTTTCTTCGGGCAGCTTGTAGGAATTTCCGCGGACGCCGTGCGCCACGGGGTATTGGCCCGTCATGATGGTCGCCAGGGAAGGTACGGTAAGGCCGCGGGGCGCCATCACGTTTAAAAACAGCGTGCCCTGGCGGGCGACGGAGTCGATGGCGGGGGTGGTGTTTTTATCGTAGCCGTAGCAGCCAAGCCGGTCGGCCCGCAATGTGTCCACCGTGATGAGGAGGACGTTGAGCGGCCGTTGGGGAGGCTGGTTTGCGGCAGCCGGGTCTGGTTTTTGGCAGCCGACCGGCAGCATCGACACGGCCGCCAGAATCGCGGCGGCCAGCAGATGCCACGGGGCAACCTTCTTCTGCAAAACACATTCCATCACGGCAACTAATAATAACGAACTCGGTCGGGTATTGCCAAGGGGCAAGGTTCTTTTTCGCGGACCATGTCCGCAATTCGATGCGGAAAGCCTCTATTTGTATAGAATGAATCGAGGGAGGCGCAGATGTTCCGACGCTCGGATGGCAAGGTAGTGGCGCGCGTGCTGGCGGGTTACCGCGAAGAGTACGGCGCCCTGGTGGAGCGGTATTGGCCGCTGGCCTATTCGGTGGGTTTTGCGCATGCAGGCAATTTCGAGGACGCCCGGGATGTCGCCCAGGACGCGCTGGTGGCCGCGTTTCAGAGGCTCGACACGCTGCGGGAGACGGAGAAATTCGCGCCTTGGCTGGCGGCGATTGCGCGTAACGTCGCGAGCAAGCTGCTGGCGAAACGGCGGCGGGAAAAGGCGGGCGGGCCGGAGACGGTGCCTGACTATTTCATCCCCGACCTCGAGGGGCGGGAGATGCGGGAGATGGTGCATGCGCACCTGATGCAGATGGACGAGGGGCCGCGCGAGGTGTTAGTGCTGCATTATTTTTCCGGCATGAGCACGCGGGAGATCGGCCGGGCGCTCGCCATCAGCAGCGACGCCGCAGAAAAACGGCTGCAACGCGCGCGAAAAGAATTGGGCGACGCCCTGGTCGAACACCTGCGCGAACCAGCGGAGTGCAAGCTCGACGACAAGCAGCGCGGGAGCGTGATGGCACTCGTTATTGCGGCGCCGGTGGCGTGGGAAACGGCCGGCGCGGCCGCCGGAAGCGCGGCTGCGGCCGGGAATCTCGCGGCACAGGCGTCTCGCCTGTATTTGTGGTGGGCGGCGGCGGCCGTGTGCGTGGCGGGTGGCAGTGTTTTTCTGTGGCAATCGGGAATTGTTGGCGGCGCGCACGACAACGCAGGCACTGAATTGTCAGGCGCATCCGTCGCTGACACGACGCCTGTATCGGCGCCCGCTGCGCCGGTTTATACGCCGATACCTGAGGGCGGCGCGGCTGCGGGCGCACCGTCCGCAGAGGGCGGCTCCCGCACCATTACGGGCTGCACGCTGAACATCGAGCAGAAACCGGTGAGCGGGGCAACCGTGCAACTCGTCGAGTGGAAAGGAGAGCCGGACCGTTTGTGGGACGCGCGCATCCTGCAGACGACGTCCTCCGATGATCAAGGAACATTTTGCTTCCACAACGTCAAGGACGACAATCTTCTTGTGCTGGCCTGCACCCAAGGCACCATCGGCTACGGGGTGTTCTACCTGGAGACTCCCGGCTTTGAAGTTCCGGTGCCCATGTTTCCGGCCAAGAGCCTCACGGGCCGCGTTACGGATAGCGAGGGCCGTCCCGTGGCGGACGCGCGGGTGTCACCGTTTTACGAGGGGGCTGACGGCAAGTACGTCCCTCGCCGTCAAGGCGGTGGCGGACTGATTGTTCCGCCGCAGTTGTACAAGGCGCTGGTTGTCAAAAGCGACGCCGAAGGCCTGTTCTCTATCCCGCGTGTCTGGCCGGGCACGTGGTGGGTGCTGGCTCGTGCCGAGGGAACGGGCTTTGCAAAATCGCCGGCCGTCCACGCCGGGACTACCGGCATCGAGTTAGTGCTTGAAGTCGAAGGCGGCATCGAGGGGACTGTCATCGATTCGGAAGGCGCACCGGTGGCGGGCGCCACGGTCATCGGTCTAGCCGGAAGCCCTCTTGACATGTTTATGGTTGTTACGGGCGCGGACGGGCGTTTTGCTGTCGACTCGTTGCCGCCCGGGCCGTGTGGCTTCCACGTCAAACACGCCCGGCTGCAGATGGAAGAGAATCGCGAGCCCGTAACGGTGCTTCCAGGGCAGACGGCCAGTTGCGAGATCGTCATGAAAAAAGGCGGAACCGTGACGGGGCGGCTCACAGACGCTTCAACAGGCGAGCCTGTTGCCGGCGCGACGGTGAGGGTGTTCCCGGAGGAGCCTGTCACGGTGGACGATTCAGGCCACTACCGCATTGATAACATAAAGCGCGTGAACACGACCCTTGACGCGGGGGCGCCCGGCTATGAGAGCCAACATTTGCAGGTGTTTGCGGGTGGCCCGGGGCAAACGTTGGAACAAAACCTTCAGTTGGTGAAGTTGAGCGAGGACAAGAAGACGCGCGTGCGCGGGCGCGTGCAGGACGAGGCGGGGCAACCCGTCTCAGGCGCTTCCGTATGGGTGGGGGGTCAAAATTCCAGCGACACCGCAGCGGACGGCACGTTCGAAATAGCCGGCAATTTCGGCGGGCCGGTTTACGTATTGGCCCACAAGCTTGAACTTTCTTCCGAACTTTCAGGACCTTTCACGCTCAACGAGGAAGGCTTGGAGGATCTGACGCTGACGCTGCGTGGAGGCTGGAGCCACATCAGAGGCCGCATGGTAAACGGCAACGGACAACCTGTTCCCGACATCGACGTGCGTTTCAAGAACGACCAAACGGGAATCGAACTGTACAGCCAGTACAGCAACCAGATTGGCTGGTTTCAGGCCTGGGCCGTGTTGCCAGGAACGTATACGATCACGGCCAGGACGACGTCGTTTCAGGAAACCGAGCCGGTGCAGGTCGAGGTCCCCTCCGGTTCGCACGTTGACGGCGTGCTCCTCACCTGCGGGGGCAAGGGAAAGCTAACCATAGAAGGCGTGGTCGTCGACGATACGGGCAAGCTGCTGCCTGGCCAGTCCATCTGGGCCTCTTCGGAGACGGGTTTGTTTGGCGTCGTCGTCACTGACGAGCATGGCAGGTTTATCATCAGAGACCTCGAAGACTGCGAGTACACGATTCAAGATCAAAAAGTTGCGGCGGGGACCCGCAACGTGCGCGTGGTGATGCCTCGCACCGCGACGATTATCGGACGGGTGGTTCTTCCCGATGGCACGCCCGCCGATAACTTCCAAGTGGGGTGGATCGGCGAACAGGTGCTGCAGTACTGGCGGCCCATCCAGAATCATGCCGACCCGGCCAACGGGGAGTTCGAACTCAGGGGGCTTGGCAGCGATGGAACGGCATGCGTGGTCGTCAAGGCGGAAGGGTTCAGTCCCGGGTTAACCCCGGTGTCCGAACTGAAACCCGGCGAAACGCGGCGAGGAGTGGTGGTGCGGCTGGAGGGGCAGGCTGACATAGCGGGACGGGTGATTCTGGAAAACGGCAAGCCGCTGGCGGGCGCAAAGGTGTTCGTGCAAATGCCCGAACCGCCGTTTGACGTGAAACCCCACCTTTCTGAGGGCCAATCGCACCACCAGGGGGTCACAAACGAGAACGGCGAGTTTGTGTTTCACGCCCTTTACTGCCTTCCTCACTGCATCTGGGCGGAGCACGAAGGTTACCCTGATTCGGACGTGCTTCATGTTGAGCCAATCGGCGGCAAGACACTGGAAGTGACCATTACGTTGCCTATTGGAGGCACCGTGACGGGCCGGGTGACCATGGCGGGCAGGCCAGTTGCCGGGGCAGGCATTTCGCTTCTTGTCCTGCGGGGGGAACAAAGCGACATTGGCGGTTCTGCGACAACCGGGGCGGACGGCAAATACAAAATAGAAGCGGTTATGCCGGAGGTCTTGAATGTCCGGGCGAGTATTGATGGGCGCCACCGCACGATCCGCGATGTTGCTGTGTCAGCCGGCAGGACGGCTGTCGCCGACTTTGATTTCCCGGCGGGCAGTGCCAGCATCGCCGGCCAGGTGCTGGTGAACGGGGAGGTTCCGAAGGAACTCTTTGTGTCCGCCTGGAGTGAGTCGGAGCAATGGTTGTTTTTCGGAAAGGATACTGCAGAGTACCACGCTCCAAGCCTTCCCGCAGGCAATTGGATCGTTGGCGCGGAAATCCCTGCGAATGAGGTCGACGATCACCATGGCTATTCGGCGCACCGGGAAGTTAACCTCATCGCCGGCCAAATCCTTGAACTGAATTTCGAGCTTCCTGAACGTCGCGCAGAGGAATAGGCAAAGCGCGGGCGCGCACCATGTGCAGGCGGGACGCCCGCACGTCTTGGTTTTTACCACCCTGGATTGTCCGGGAAGATGTTTTTGTAGAAGGTCCGCGTGCGATCCTGTGCGAACATATGTTCGACGTTCTTTATCCAGCGGTTGTAATGATCGGTTTCTTTGTGTTTGGGTACGTCTTCGGGTGAGTGGTAGACCTCAACGAGCGTGAACCGTGCGGCGTCGTCGGCTTGCTGGATCACGTCGAACCGGGCCACGCCGGGTTCTTTGACGCTGTTGGAAGCGTTGTCGATAGTGGCGTTGATGAATGCGTCGATGTATTCGGGTTTTACAACGATGTGTACGTGTACAATATACATTGGTCGATCTCCCGTTAGGTCATTTCGCAATCCGAAATCCGCAATCAAACCGGTCTTGTCCTGCCGGCGCGAGTGCAAATGGCGTCGAACAGGTCGGACACGTGCTTGATTCCATAATCGCGGAAGTTGGCGGGCGAATTCCAGAATTCTTCGAGATACCCGAGCCGTTCGCGGTCGTACCAGAGGACTTTGAGCATCATCTGGACTTTGTCGAGTGCCCTGACGAGCCGGGCTTCGGGAGTTTGGGCGTCGAGGAAATCGTGGTGGAGCCGGGCGAATTTCTCCGAAAACCCATGGAACAGGTCTTTGATGATGGCCTGTTCGGCGTGATCCTTGGCGTCGCTGAGGTAAGCGTCGGCGTAGGGCATGGGGATGTCCATGAGGCGGGATTCGGACAGGTCGTGTATGAGGGCCATGGTGAGTACGGCGTCGGGGTCGTATTGGTCGGGGTACTGATCGAGGAACAGCAGGGCCAGC
>DATKVG010000152.1:0-11343 GCA_035530195.1 Bathyarchaeia archaeon
GACTTTCGAGCGAGGAGAAATCTGAGCTTCTGCGTTGGGACATATAGGGGCCAAACAAGTCGCTAGATCCATCTGTAGCAGTCCTAAGACTGGAGGCGGAAGGAGGGATGAACGTCGGCTTAACCAGCTTACCTCCCAGGATTGCTAACCAAGAGATGTGAATTATAGATTTGTATCACTACGAGCAGCGTACAGTATAAGGGGTTTTTTCTGTGCGCTGTAACACATACTGTAAGGAGACTACGCACAATGCGTAAAAGTTTAATGGTGCTCATTGTTGCAGCTTTGGCGATGACGGCGATGCCGTCGTTTGCCGAGTTGCAGAATGTTATGGTGGGCGGGCAGATTCGGATCCGTGGAAACTGGTTCGATGAAGCGGCCCTCCCTGATAGCGCGGTTCACAACAACCGCCTGTTCCAGTGGTCGCTGGTCAACTGGCGTCCTGGCATTCTCAACCCGCTGGCCGGCGCTCGCTGGTTCGGCGTTCCGGGGCGTGCGGGCGTTGGCAGCCTGTTCTCCTGGGATGACCGCGGCGGCAAGCTTTCGTTCACCGAGATGCGTACGCGCCTGAATGTGCGCGCCGACTTCACCGAAATGGTCAGCGCGTTCATCGAGCTCGACAGCTACGACATCTGGGGCGAAGACTTCCGCTCCGACTACGTCACGGGCGTCGACCGCCGTGCCGGCACGGGCGACGACGTAGAAATGTACCAGGCGTACATCGAAGCCAACGAGATGTTCGGCTTCCCGCTTCGCCTGCGCATCGGCCGCCAGGAAATGAATCTGGGCAGCGGCTGGCTCATTGGCACCAACGACGAGGGCCCGTACTTCCGTGGCCTGTCGTTTGACGCCGTGCGCGCCACCTACAAGACTGATATGTTCTCCGTCGATGCCTTCTGGGCCAAGCTGGCCGATTTCAGCCCGCTTGAAGAAGACGGCGACATCGATCTGTACGGCGTGTATGCCAGTTATCTGGGCGTCGAGAACTCAACGTTCGACGCCTACTGGCTGCTTGTTCGCGACGCCATCAGCCGCCAGGATACCCAGGGAGGGTGGCTTGGCGACTGGGTCGAAAACCTGTTAAGCGTCGACGATTACGACCCGACCTACCTTCATACCGTTGGCCTCCGCGGAGCCGGCAAGTATGGTGCGTTTGATTTCGAAGCAGAAGCAGCTTATCAGTTTGGTAACGCCGATGCCGTCAACAGGGGGTTTGCGGGTCAGGGTCTCCTGTCTGCGTACGGCCCCGATGGCGAAACATTCGGCGCTTGGGGCGGCAACCTGGAAGTCGGCTACACGTTCGACATGGAATTCCAGCCGCGCGTGTTCATCGGCGGCGCTTACCTTGGCGGTGAAGACAACCGCGACGTCGATTTCGTGCAGTGGCTGGGCGCCATGTTCTGCCCCTTCTGGAGTGCAGACTCCAGCCTGAGCTTCAACCGCCTGTTCTCCAACTGGAAGTACTCGAACTTCCTGGATAGCGGCGTAGCCGGCGGCGCTAACGCGTTTAACGCTGCGGTGGGCTCGGCGGGCGCCGATCTGAGCAACGTGTGGCTAGCCCGCGCCGGGTTGAGCGTCATGCCGACCGAACAGTTGCGGGTTGAAGTCACCGGCACGTATTACGAAGCTCTCGAAGCCTTCAACAGCCCGTGGCCGACGTTCTGGCTGCTGGGCAACCGCGTCAGCCCCCTGGCCGGCCTCACGTTCTTCGATCAAGAGAACGACAAGGCCCTGGGCTGGGAAGTCGCGGCCAACGTCACCTACATCTACAGCGAAGACCTCAGCTTCGAGCTGGGCTACGCCCACTTCTTCGTGGATGACGGCCTCGAATGGGGTAACTTCAACAACGCGAACGGCCTGCTGTACAACGGCGGCCAGAGCGACGAAGACCCCAATTACGTGTACTTCCAGACAAAGATTTGCTTTTAATCTGGACGTCTGAAACGGTATACGCCCGCCCCCGCGATTGCTCGCGGGGGCGGGGTTTTTTTGGGGTAAATTGCCTCATATGCCGCGAAAAGCGGGTACAGACACGTTTCCGAACTTCGGGAAACGGGTCAGTCTCCGTTTTTTGCTGAATTCGGACGTTGACATCCGGTTTTCCTCCTGCTATGCTTCCGCGCAGGAAGCTGGGGAACGAAGTCCATCAATAGCGTCCTTAAGTCTCGAGACGAAAGGAGGGATGTGGTGGTTCTTGCTCGGGGGGACGCTCAAGTTGATGTGGGATATATAAATCCTTTTGTATACGCGATACCCGAGGCGACCAGCGTCGTCCCGATTATGGCGGAAAAACAGACATCAACAAGGAGCACAACCATCATGTACAGAAGCCTTTTTGTTGCCGCCGTGGCGATTTTTCTACTGGTGGCAGCGCCGGTGTACGCCGAATTGCAGAACACGCAGGTGGGCGGAGAAATCAGGATCCGCGGCAACTACTGGACCAGCGCGTTCGGGCCTGACAGCCTCACCTCGTACAATCCTTTGTTCCAGGGCCCGTGGAGGCCAAGCTGGAGAGGGTATGTAGACCCGATCACGGGCCGCCCCGGAAATCCTCTGGCGGGCCTGCGTTGGGCGCCGCAGCCTGGCCGCCTGGCCGTGGGTAGCCCCGTGGGCTGGGATGAGAAAAACCACAGCTTCAGCTTCGTCGAACAGCGCACCAAACTCTGTG
The DNA here is from genome assembly GCA_035530195.1 of Bathyarchaeia archaeon. Lineage (GTDB taxonomy): Bacteria > Hydrogenedentota > Hydrogenedentia > Hydrogenedentales > SLHB01 > JAPLKX01. Next base: position 2,669 of record DATKVG010000152.1, read on the forward strand.
TCCGCGCCGACTTCACCGAACTGGTCAGCGCTTTCATCGAGTTCGACAGCTACGACTGGTGGGGCGAAGACTTCCGGTCGGACTACATCACGGGCGTTGATCGTCGTGCCAATACGGGTGACGACGTGGAAGTTTACCAGTCCTACATCGAAGCCAGCGAAATGTTTGGGATGCCGTTGCGCCTGCGCATTGGCCGTCAGGAAATCAAGCTGGGCAGCGGCTGGCTCGTCGGCACGAATGATGCCGGATCGTTCTTCCGCGGCTTGTCGTTCGACGCCATCCGCGCCACTTACAAGACCGAGCAGTTGAGTGTCGATGCGTTCTGGGCGAAACTGGCCGACCTCAGCCCGCTCGAAGAAGACGCCGATACCGACCTGTACGGCGTGTATGCCAGCTATCTGGGGTTTGAAAACATCACCATTGATGCCTACTGGCTGCTGGTGCGCGACGCAATGAGCCAGTGGGACACCCAGTATGGCTGGATCGGCGAGTGGATCGAAGACGTGGCCGGCGTTGACAATTACGACCCGACCTATCTTCACACCGTCGGCCTTCGCGGCGCCGGTAAAGTCGGCGCACTTGATTTCGAGGCCGAAGTGGCCTACCAGTTTGGCGATGCGGATTCCGCCGGCACCACATTCGCCGGTGCGGGCGTCATTTCTCCGTACGGCGATGACGACGCCGAATACGACATGTGGGGCGGCAACCTCCAGGTTGGTTACACGCTCGATATGGCCTGGGCGCCCCGCTTGTTCCTGGGCGGGGCCTACTTTGGCGGGGAAGACAACCGCGACGTCAGCTTCCTCGAATGGCTTGGCGCGGTGGCCTGCCCGTTCTGGAGCGCAGACGCCAGCGTCAGCTTTAACCGGCTGTTCTCCGACTGGCAGTACGGCCAGTTCGTGTCGTCGTTCGACCACGACTGCTCCAACCTCTGGGTGGCCTATGGCGGCGTCATTCTGAATCCCACCGAGGCGGTCACCTTGGTTGCGTCCGTGGCCTATGTCGAGTCGCTCGAAGAGTACGCCACCACGTGGCCGTCGTTCTTCCTGCTGGGCCGGCGTGTCAACCTCCTGTATCCGCTAAGCTTCATCGACCAGGAGAACCCCGACGACCTCTGCTGGGAAGTTGACCTGACCGCCATCTACCGGTACAGCGAGGACCTCAGTTTCGAAGCCGGTTACGCCCACATTTTCCTGGGCGACGGCGCCGCGGCGGGCAACTTCAACATCGGCAACGGCTTGGCATTTGAAGGCGGCACGAATGACGATGACGCCGACTACTTCTATTTCGAGACGAAGATAAAGTTCTAAGGTTTTTGACGGATTCTAGTAAAGCCCCTGCTTTGCGCGGGGGCTTTTTCTTTTGCGGCGCATCGTGCAGGCGAGACGCCCGCACCACAATGGGTGTCACTTCGGTGGCAGGATCAGGTAAGATGCCTTCATGGCAAAGCATGAAGAACTGAAACCGGCCTCCTCCCGAACGGATTGGGCGTGGATTGCGCTTGTCCTTGCGTTCCTCATCCTCGTGGGCACGAACGCTTATACGTTCAGACTTCTGTCACAGCAAATGGAGCGAAACCGGAGTCAGGCACGGCAGATTCCGGCGACATTCGATTCGGGGCTGCGTGACTTCCGGGTGGTGAACGCCCACGACCACCTGTTCTCGCGCAGCCACCTCGCCAAGTACCTCGATGCGGCGAAGGAAACGGGCGTCGTTAAGACCCTCTTGGTGGCGAGTTCGGAGTACACGCTGATGGGCGCCGGTCGCGATCAGGCGAAGGGCAACCACGAGAATACACTCGAGATCCTGGCGGCTGCCGCGGAAAACCCCTCTCAACTCATAGGGTTCTGCGCCGTTCATCCGGATGATGCGCAAAAACTGGAACGGCTCAAGTTCTACGTCGCCCAGGGTGCGCGCGGCCTCAAGCTCTATACGGGCCACGGCAACTTTTATCAACACCCGCTCGACTGGGACGGGATGGAGGAACTCTACGCGTACTGCGACGAGACGCGCCTGCCTATCTGCTGGCACGTCAACATCACCCGGTACCTCGCCGAATTCGAGCGCGTCATGCAGAAACATCCAAACATGATCGTGATTGTGCCCCACTTCGGCGTGACGTTTTTCCGGCCGCGCCAGCAACCGTTCCGCGAGTTCCAGCGGCTCCTGGACACTTACCCGAACCTGTATACCGACACCAGTTTCGGCACACGTGGCATCCTCGTCTCCGGGCTCGAAGCCGTCAGCGGCGACGTCGAAACTTTCCGCGCTTTCTTTGAGAAATACAGCGACAGAATCCTTTTCGGCACGGACATGGTGATCACGGGGAACAAAGAAAAGACGCAGGATTGGATAGCGGCGGTGTTGTGGGCGTGCCGGGACGTCTTGGAAAAGGAGACCTTCCACTTCTACATGGGCGCAAAAGGCTCGCCGTATGCGTCAAAAAAGGCCAACAACATCTACGGCGCGTACAGGGGCCTGAATCTCAGCGACGACATCCTGCGCAAGATCTACGAAACCAATATTAACCAGATCCTGCCGCCTCAGCCGTAGCACTGGATGTCGAACACGCGCGCCAGCGGGTCGCCGTTTGACCGCTCGACGGTCAGGCGCAGTTTTGAAGCGGTGCACTCGACCTCGTGGCGCACCAGCCGCAGGAAATTGCCCTTCACGCTCGCCAGGACCTTCCAGGCGCCGTCGAGTTCGGCCTCGAGCACATAATCGGCCACCGTCTCCGGCTGTGGCCCTCGCGTCTGGGGATTGTACGCACTGTCTTCGCCGCTGAGGAACAGCCGGCGGTGCAGCCCGGAATCGAACACGAGCTGGATCGTCCTGATGGGTTGCGGCGCGCCCCACTCGAGGCAAATCCACTGCGGCCCCGTATCGAGCGGGGCCTGCCACTCGTGGCACAGGTTGTCGCCCACATTGCGCGTCCAGCCGTCGATGACGTTTGCGCACTTCCCATCAGGCGTTTCGGCGGAGCACGTCACCCGCGTGGCCGCCGCCACGTTCGCCGGATCATCGTGCCGAATTGCGATGAGCGACTGGTCATTGCGCAGCAGGTGTTGTTGAAACCGCCGTAGCAGAGCCGGGTCCGCAACAACGTCCCGAGGTAGACAGCCCTCTGCGACGCAAAAAGCCGCGGCGGCGCCGGCCGCCTGTCCCATGGCGGCGCAGGTGGCCATGACGCGCGTCGACGAAAACGCCACGTGCGATGCGCTGATGTTTCTGCCGGCCATGAGAAGGTTGGGCCGGTTCACGCTGTACAGTGAGCGCAGCGGGACGTGGTAAGGCTGCTTGAACGGGATCTGCGTGCACGGATCGAGGTCCTTGCGGTCGATACCCTCGGGTGGGTGGTCGTCCATTGGCCAGCCCCCGTAGGACACCCGGTCCGCGTATGGCTCGGCCCGCTCGAGTTCCTGCTGCGTCATGACGTGCTCGCCGCGGATGCGCCGGCTCTCGCGCTTGCCCGGAATCATCCCGACCCAGTCCAGCGCCCACTCGGCCGATTCGGGGTGGTTGCCGCTGTTCTTGATGTAGTCCCACACCCCGAGAACAATTCGGAGCAACTCATGGCGGATGGCCCGGTTGTCTGCGATCGTATCCATTTCGCCGCCCCACTCGATCCACCAATACCCGTACTCCCACGACCGAATGCGCCGGTTGGCAAAATCGTCTTGGGAAAACTTCCGCGCCCACGGCGGCGACGTGAACGGCATGGGCTTTCCGTGCTTCTTGGCGAAGAACAAGATGCTGTTGCCCATTGTCTTCAGGTCGGACTGCGGCGGCGCCAGCGACTCACCGTACACGTCCCGGCCTTCTCTCCCGCGCATGTACTCGGCGCCGGCTGCGGCGGCAAGCCCGGCATCGCCCGTGCAATCAATGAAGTATTGCGCGGTGATTTCGTAGATCTCCTCGAGCAGCGGGCTTATCGCGACGACCCCGGCGACGCGGTCTCCCTCGAGGCGCGCGTCGATCACGGCCGTGTCAAGCAGCAGCGTGATGTTCGGCTCCGACACCACTTTATCGTAAAGGATCAGGTCCCACACCTCGAACGATCGCTGCGGGTTGGTTGCCGATTCCGTCAGTTTCAACTCCTCGATGATGCCCGTCTCGCGCCACAGCGCCAATTCCTTGGGATTGTTTGCGCCGCACACGTGCATCCGGATCTCGCTGCTCGAGTTGCCGCCAAGCCGCGACCGATCCTGGATTAGCACCACCTTTGCGCCGGCCCGCGCCGCGCTGATCGCCGCGCAGACGCCCGCCAAACCGCCACCCGCCACCACCACCGTGGCCGCAAGTGTCTTGCGGGTGAGCCGATCGGCGCCGGCCGAGTTAATTGCAGACGCGGAAACCCCCGCCGCCCCAAAGCTCATCGCTATGCCTCCTGACATCATTATGAAATCGCGGCGCGAATGCATGCTATTCACCCTCCAAGACCCAAGTCTAGCGCATTCTGCCTTGCGCTTTCACCCGCAGTCTTAACCGCAAGAGGCACAGAAAGATTGCCACTGTCGGGACGCCCCCCGGCCACGCGTGGCGCGTGGTGGGGGGTGTCCCTCTTTTTATCCGGCGACGCCGTTTTTCTCAGTGCATTTTGCGGGATTTTAGGTTATGGTAGTGGCGGGACAAACGGATTGGGAGTCGTTTGGCCAAACCGGGGACGCCGCGTGTGCTGGTGGGAATTCACCAACTGCATTATGTGCCATGGTTGCGGTATTTCGAGAAAATCGCGCGCACCGACGTATTCATCGTGCTAGACAACATCCAGTTCAACAAGAACGGCTGGCAGAACCGCAACAAAATCAAATCCGCCACCGGCGTGCCGACACTGACCGTGCCGGTGTTTGAGACCTTCGCGCAGAACCTCGATGAAGTCCGGATCCGGTGCGATGTCCCGTGGCGCCGCAAACATTGGCAGTCCATCCGCCAGTCCTATGCCAAAGCCTCGTTCTTCTCTCACTATGCCGGGTTCCTCGAACACACTTGGTCGCAGGACTGGCAGATGCTCAACGACCTAAACCGGCACATGCTGCCGTTCTTCCTGGGCGCGTTGGGCATAACGACGCCCGTCGTATACGCCTCCGACGTCAACGTGCCCGGCACTGCGACCGAGCGGCTGGTGAACCTCATCAAAGCCGTGGGCGGCGACACGTATTACAGCGGCGCTTACGCTACCGAAGTCTACCTCGATGCGGGGATGCTGCAGGATGCGGGGATAGGGCTTGAGTTGCAGCGCTGGCGCGCGCCGGCATATCCGCAATTGCACGGCGGGTTCGTCCCCGACCTGTCGATTATCGACCTGCTGATGAATTGCGGGCCGGACTCGCTCGATGTGCTGATGGGAGGCGCCGCATGATCCCCCACAGCAAACCAACCATCGGCACAGACGAGATGAATGCCGTTTCCCGCGTGTTGCAGTCGGGCCATTTGGCACAGGGAGCGGAGGTCGAGGCATTCGAGAAAGAGTGCGCCGAAATGCTCGGCCGCAAGTACGGCGTCGCCGTCAACAGCGGGACCGCCGCGCTCCATTTGGCGATCAGCGCGCTTGGCGTTGGCCGCGACGAGCCGGTGGCCGCGCCCTCTTACGGGTGCGCCGCGCTCATCACGGCGATCCGGCTGCACCAGGCCGCACCGCGCCTGTGCGATATCAACGGCAACTATAACCTCGACCCGGCACTCGTCCCGCTGGACTGCCGGGCCGCCATCGTGCCCCACCTGTTCGGCGCGACCGCCGTAATGCCCGCCACCGGCGTCGTCGTCGAAGATATTGCCCAATCCATGGGCGGGCCGACCGGCCGGGCAACCCGCGTTGCCGTCACCTCGTTCTATGCCACCAAACTGATCACTACCGGCGAGGGCGGCATGCTCCTCACCGACGACGAGGCGATCGCCGAACACACCCGGGACCTGCGCGAATACGACAACCGGGATGATTTCGTCGTGCGCTACCCGTACAAGATGACCGACGTCCAGGCCGCCCTCGGCCGGGTCCAAATCGGACGGCTCCCCGGGTTTCTCGAACGGCGCAGGGAAATCGCGCTCGAGTACAACGCCGAGTTCTCCGGCCTGCCCCTGCGCCGGCCCAACCCCGACGGCCACGTCTTCTTCCGATACGTGGTCGAAACGGACCGGCAGGACCAAGTCATCCCGTTCCTCAACTCGAGGGGAATCGAGGCCAAACGGCCCGTATATCGGCCGGCGCACCACTACCTTGGCGGCGATTTCCCCAACTCGCAACGTGCCCACGAAAAATGCGTCTCGCTGCCCCTTTACCCGGCGATGACGCCTGCCGATATAAGGTGTGTGATAAATTCTGTCCAAAAATTCTTTCACGAGGCCGCCTGATGAGGCGCTGTCCGTGTTCGCCCGTGTTTGTCCGTGTTGGTCCGTGCGGTCCAGACCGCAACCAGGGGTTTTCTAAATGTACTGGCTGACCCACTACTGGCCGCGCACTTATATCACCGTGGGCGTGGCGGCGTTTGTACTGGCGGCGCTGCTGATGCCCGTGGCCATCCTGTTGTTGCGCAGGCTGCGCATGCTCGACAACGTCTCGCCAGAAAAGCTCCACAAGACGCCCGTCCCACGCGGCGGCGGGATTGTCATGTTCGGCGCATTTGCGGTGGCCGCCGTCCTGCCCGGCTACCGAAGCACGGAATTCAATGGTGTGATGATCGGCGCGTTTATCTGCATGGCGGTGGGCGCGGTCGACGACTTCTACAACGGCGGGATCCGCGGCGTCTGGAAGCTGGCCACTCTGGTCGTCGTCACGCTCATCCTCGAGCGGTTTGGCGTGCGCCTGGACATTTTTGAATGGGCGCCGCTCGACATTTTCCTGACCATCGTGTGGATCGTCGGCGTGACGAGCGCGTTCAACGGCATCGACAACATGGACGGGCTCGCCTCGGGCATTGCTGCCATCGTCGCGGTCGTATACCTGTTCATCGCGGTGCAGGCGTGGCTGGTCGTTAGAACCGAAACCAGCCTGGCATGGTTCGGCATGCTGGCCGCCGCACTGATCGGCGCAAACGCCGGGTTCCTGATCTATAATTTCAAGCCGGCCAGGATTTTCATGGGCGATTCGGGCAGTTTTTTCCTTGGTTTTACGCTTGCCGCACTCGGCGTCATGGGTGAATGGACGCCCAACCGGCTCATTTCGTGTTCGATCCCGGTGATCGTGCTGGGCGTGCCCCTGTTTGATTTCGCGTATATCCTCATTGCGAGGATCATGCGCGGCGAAACCAAATCCCTGCGAAGCATCATCGACCACTGCGGCATGGACCACCTCTCGCACCGGCTCACCTGGATGGGGTTCTCGCAGCGCCAGGCCGTGTTGTTTATTTACCTCATTTGCGTGGCCCTCGGCGTCAGCGGCGTGCTCGTGCGCAACAGCGTCAATTATTTGGATGCCACGCTGGGGATTCTGCAGGGTCTGTCGGTTTTTGCCATCGTCGTAATCCTGATGGCCGTGGCCAACAGCCGCCATAAACGGCAGATCCGGCCCGTCGAACACGTCCCGTTCGAGCCCGAAAAACTTAAAAAAGGAGCCTGATCGTGTCTCTCATAGCGGTTGCTGCGCTTGCGTTGTGGTGCGGGCGTCCCGCCTGCATTCTTTCGGCGGCTGAGCCGCAAATGCCGACCAATTCCGAATGGAACGTGGCCCATTTCGGCGCTGTACCCAATGGCGAGGCCGACAACACCGCCGCGTTCCAAAAAACCCTGGATGCGGCAGGCGCGGGCGGCGGCGGAACCGTCATAGTTCCAACCGGCCAGTACAGTTTCGCCGGCTCGTTGACTGTTCCCCACGACGTGGCGCTCCGCGGAGTCTCGCCTTACGCCCCGGCCCACGCCGGTATCCGCGACAAATCGGCCGAAAAACCGGTGTTCGGCACCGTGCTCATGCCGCGTGCTGGCGCCGGCAGCGAAGATGGCCCGCCATTCATCCTGCTGCAAACCAACTCGACGCTGCAGGGGCTCACCGTGTTCTACCCCGACCAGAATCCCGATGGCAGCGTGCCCACACCGTATCCCTACACCGTAGCGATGCGCGGCAACAACCCCGCGATTATCGACGTCCAGTTGCTCAACCCGTACAACGCCATCGACGCCAGCCAAAACCAGCGTGCGCTCGTGCGGAACATCCACGGCCAGCCGCTCCACATCGGCGTTTACGTCGATTCCGTTTACGACATCGGCCGGATCGAGAACGTCCACTGGAACCCCTGGTGGTCCATGTCCAAAGACCTGTTCGAATGGCAGAAAACCAACGGGATCGGGTTCATTTTCGGCAGGACCGACTGGCACTACGTCATCAACACCTTCTGTTTCGGCTACAACGTCGGCTACAAATTCATCCAGACCAAAAACGGCGCCACCAACGGCAACTTCCTCGGGATCGGCGCCGACGATTGCCGCACCTCGCTCGTCGTCGAGCAGAGCGCGCCCATGGGCATCCTGATCACCAACGGCGAGTTTGTCTCGATCGACGGCCCCGATCCCACCATGATACGCGTCGGGCCGGAAAACAAGGGGACCGTACGGTTCAGCAACTGCGCGTTCTGGGGCCCCTGCAATCAGAACGCCGTTATCGAAGGGAAAGGCACAATCGGGTTCAGCGACTGCACCTTCGTCCAGTGGGGCCGGAAAAAAGAAGGCGCCTGGTCGATCGAAGCCAA
>DATKVG010000153.1:0-14009 GCA_035530195.1 Bathyarchaeia archaeon
GCAGGCGTCCCGCCTGCAATTGTGGTGCGGGCGTCCCGCCTGCAATTGTGGTGCAGGCTGTGCAAGTGGCGTCCTCGCCGCTTCAGGTTTGCCCGCGGCATGACGCGGCAAGGACGCCGCGCCCACTTGGTTGCTGGCAACGTTCCAGCACGCGGTGGGGTCGCGCTCCCGCGCGACCGCGGTGGTGGTGGTGGTGGTGGTCGCTCACGCACCCAAACCAGCTATTGGAAGCCACGGTCGAGCGGGAGCTCGACCCCACCGCGGTGCTACCCCAGTCACCTTTTGACTTCATTTGTCGGTTTCGGGGCCGCTCTGCTAAAATTAACTAATGAATGTAATTGTGTGGGGTGCGCTTTGTTTCAGAGGCGGTGGAAGCGCGAGAACATTATCGAATAGAGGCTTTTTTCTGTGTTTGGTTCGATTCTGAAATCTATGTTCGGCACGAGCAGCGACCGCGACGTCAAGCGCATGATGCCCATCCTCGAACAAATCCGGTCCAAAGAGGCGGCTTATGCGCGGATGACAAACGATGATCTCCGCGCCCAGACGGCCGTATTCAAGGCGCGGCTGGCACAGGCACGCGAGGAGTATCACACCACCCACGCCGGCGACGCGGCCGCCAACGCGGACGCCGATCAGGGCTCGCCCGAAGACCAGGCCGAGCGCGAAGCCGCCTACACGAAGGGCCTGCGCGACCGCCTCAACGCCGAACTGGACGCCCTGTTGCCGGACGCGTTCTGCGCGGTTCGGGAGGCTTCGAAGCGCGTGGTTGGGATGCGGCCGTTCGACGTCCAGATGATCGGCGGGATTGTGCTGCACCGCGGCGGGATTTCGGAGATGGTGACCGGCGAAGGCAAGACGCTGGTCGCCACCATGCCGGTGTACCTGAACGCGCTGACGGGCGACGGCGTCCACCTGGTCACCGTCAACGACTACCTCGCCCGCCGCGACAGCGAGTGGATGGGGCCCATTTACAAGTTCATGGGGCTGACCGTAGGCATTATCCAGCACGACATGAGCACTGCCGAACGCCAGGTCGGCTACCGGGCCGACATCACCTACGGCACCAACAACGAGTTTGGGTTCGATTACCTCAGAGACAACATGGCCGTGCGGCCCGAAATGCGCGTCCAGCGGACCCTCAACTATGCCATCATCGACGAGGTCGACTCGATCCTCATCGACGAGGCGCGCACCCCGCTCATCATCGCCGGACGCCCCGAAAAGAGCACCGACCTTTATTACAAGGTCGACGACGTGGTCCGCCAGCTCCGAAAAGAAAAACATTTCGAGCTCGAGGAAAAAGGCCACCACGTCATGCTCACCGAAGACGGGATGGTGGCGGTCGAGCACCTGCTCGGGGTCGAGGATTTGTACGTGGACGACTCGCTGGGCATCGTCCACATGATCGAACAGTCGTTGCGGGCGCACCATTTCTACAAGCGGGACGACGAATACATGGTGCGCAACAGCGAAGTCCTGATCGTCGACGAGTTTACCGGCCGCGTCATGGAAGGCCGGCGCTGGTCGGACGGGCTGCATCAGGCGGTCGAAGCCAAAGAGCGCGTGGCGGTCCAGTTCGAGCAGCAGACCGTCGCCACGATCACCTACCAGAAGCTGTTCAAGCTGTACCACAAAATCGCCGGGATGACGGGCACCGCCGCAACCGAAGCGCTCGAGTTCAACCAGATTTATACCTTGGATGTGGTCCAGATCCCGACCAACCTGCCGCTGATCCGCGAAGACACAACCGATCTCGTGTTCGCTTCCGAGATGGGCAAGTTCCACCACGTGGTCGACGAGATTGTCGGCGTGCACGAGACGGGGCGGCCGGTGCTGGTTGGCACGGTTTCAATCGAGAAGTCGGAACTGGTGGCCAAGATGCTCGAAGAGCACGGGGTGAACGATTTCCAGGTGCTCAACGCCAAGTATCACGAGCGGGAAGCATCCATCGTGGCGAACGCCGGCAAACGCGGCGCAATCACCATCGCCACCAACATGGCCGGCCGCGGCACCGACATCAAGCTCGGCGAAGGCGTGCGCGAACTCGGCGGGCTCGCCATCGTCGGCACGGAACGCCACGAGTCGCGCCGGATCGACAACCAGTTGCGAGGCCGGTGCGGCCGCCAGGGCGACCCCGGCACCACCCGTTTCTACGTGAGCCTCGAAGACGAGGTGGCCCGCCTGTTCGGCGGCGACCGGGTCAAGCGGATGCTGGACATGTTCGGCAGCAACGATATGGACGAGCAGCCGCTGAGCCAGAGAATGGTCACCCGGACCATCGAGCGCGCCCAGCGCCAGGTCGAAGAGTACAACTTCGAAATCCGCAAACACCTGCTCGAATACGACGACGTCATGGACAAACAGCGCCAGATCATCTACAAGATGCGCCGCGACGTGCTCGAAGACCGCGACGTGTCCGAGCAACTCCGGGATATGTTCGCCAACGTCGTCGGCGACCTCATCGACGTCTACACGCCCGAAGAAGTCCAGCCGGAGGAGTGGGATCTCGATGGCCTGCGGATGCGGTTCCGCGGGTTGTTCGGATTCGACCCGGACGTGGCGGGCAAGGGCGACGACCAGCGGCCCGTCGAGGAACGCCTGCTCGATGAGGTGCTCGACGAGTACGCCCGCCGCGAAAACCTGATCGCCGACGAGATCCGCGCCGCGTTCCGCGAGCAGATCGGCGGGGACGAATCGCAGATTGATTTTGCGAGGCTCGCGCGCAAGCGCGTCCACGATCTCGAAATGATGGCCCTGTTGCGGGCCGTCGACGACAAGTGGATCGACCACCTCTACTCGATGGATTACCTCAAGGAATCGGTGCGGCTGCGCGCGTACGGTCAGAAAGACCCGCTGCTCGAATACAAGACCGAAGGGTTCGAACTGTTCCAGCAGATGATGAAAAACATCGAGGAAAATGTCACCCAGACGCTGTTCCGCCTGACCGACCCCGAGGTGCGCAAGTCGCGCCTGATCCAAGCGCGCCGGGGTTTGCTGAAGCCGCAGGACGACCCGTTCGCCCAGTTGGCGCGGTATAACTACGTGGCGGCGAATAAGGAACAGGACCGGAGTTTCGCGTCTTACGATACGAGCCGTTTCGCGCTTGCCGGCCAGAGTTCGTCCGCCCAGGATGCCTCGGCCCGTGGCGGCGGCATGCCGGCGGCGGCGATCAAGGCAAAACCTAAACCCATACGGACAGGGCCCAAGGTCAAACCCAACGACCCATGCCCATGCGGAAGCGGAAAGAAATTCAAAAAGTGTTGCGGCGCTCAACGTTGATCCGGCGCGGGTTGCCGGCCGTCATCATCGGCTTTTGGATAGTGATGATGGCGGGGCTGGCATACCGGGAGGGCTACCTGCCATTCCTGGGCGGCCCGCGGCGCGCGCCTGCCCCGCGATCTACCAAGCCGTCCGACACGTGGATGGGCATCTACACGGCGGGCGGATCACGCGTCGGTTTCGTCAACACCACCACGTTCCCCGACTCCCGCCAAAACACCGTCGGGATCACCACCAACATTACGTCCCAACTCGACGTCACCTTGCTGTCCATGCCGATGAGGATTTCGATAACGGGCTCGGCCTTCCTGCCAATGGAAAAGGGCATCGCCGATTTCAACTTCCAGGTCCGAAGCGGCGATCACACCATGCGCGTGGCCGGAGCCGTTAAGGAAGGCATGCTTAACGCCAGCGTGTTCACTGCCGGCGAGGAGATTCCGCTGCGGTTTCCGGTCGGCGACGACCTGTTCATCGCGGGCGGCATGGGCTCCGCAACCTTGAACGTGCCGGCACTGCGCGTCGGCGAGGAAGTCCTTGTCGACACGTTCGATCCCATGACGCTCTCGTCGGGCAAAGCGCGCGTGAAGTGCGTGGGCAAAGAGGTCCTCGAGATCCTGGGCGAGCGCGTGCGCACAAAAGTAATCGTGACGAACATCCAGGGGCTGACATCGAAGGCCTGGGTGACCGACGACGAGGAAGTCGTACGGGCGGAAACGCCGCTCGGGCTGTACCTCGAGAAAATCGCCCCGGAAGAGGCCCTGATGAGCGCCAAATCCGAAGGCGGCGCCCCGAGTGAAACCCAGGCAGGGGCCGACCTGATCGAATCCGTGGCCGTCAAACCCGCGGGCAAGACGCCGATCCGGGGCGCGACTCGGATGACGGTGCGCCTCACCACCGCTGGGCCGCAGAGACCGCTGTCCGACGACGTCCAGACCGTCGAGGGAGAGCTGGTGACGATCGCCGCGCCCGCCGAACCCGCCGGCCCCGTTGCCATGCCCGAGGGGATGGATGAATTCCTCGGCAGCGACGCACTCATCCAGGCCGGCCACCCCCGAATCAAAGAAATGGCTGCCCAAATCGTCGCCGGCGAGACGGACCTCTGGCGCAAGGCCCGCAAAATCCACGACTGGGTCTTTGAAAACATCGAGAAAGTGCCCGTGTTCAGCATCCCTTCCGCCCTCGAAACCCTCGATACCCGCGAAGGCGACTGCAACGAGCACGCCGTACTCTACACGGCGCTGGCGCGGGCGGCAGGCGTCCCGGCCCGGGTGGCGTGCGGGCTGGTGTGGAGCGACGAGTTGCAAGGCTTCTATTATCACGCGTGGCCGGAGGTGTGGGCGGCCAAATGGGTGTGGGTCGACCCCACGTTCGGCCAGCCCGTGGCTGACGCCACCCACATCAAACTGATCAGCGGCAGCATCGAACAGTGGCCGCAACTCGCCGCCTACATCGGCCAGTTGCAACTCGAAGTGGTCGAGGTGGAGTGATTCAATTGCAGATTGCGGATTTCGGATTTCGGATTGAAAAGCCACCATCATTCAAGTCGGTCCACTGTGTCCACCATGTCCACTGTGTCCACAATGTCCACTCTACGGAGTTCATGTCTGAATGATTCGCACGGAAAACCTCTCCAAGAAGTTCGGCGACACCCACGCGGTCGAGAACCTGAACCTGCAAATCGAGGCGGGCGAGTTCTTTTGTTTCCTCGGCCCGAACGGCGCCGGTAAGACCACCACGATCAAAATGCTGACGGGCCTGCTCCATCCGACCGGCGGGCGCGCCCTGCTGGGCGGCCACGACATCCAGCAGCAGCCGATCGAGGCTAAGAAAATCATCGGCTACGTGCCCGACAGCCCGTTCCTCTACGAAAAACTGACGGGCCGCGAGTTCATGCGGTTCGTTGCGGGCCTTTACAGGATGCCGGAAAACGGCTACATGGAAAACACGGCGCGGTTGCTTGAAATGTTCGAGATCCACACCGTCGCCGACCAGTTGATCGAAGATTACAGCCACGGGATGCGACAGAAACTGTCGTTCGCGTCGTGTTTCCTGCACGAGCCGAAGATCGTCATCGTCGACGAACCCTGGGTGGGCCTTGACCCGAAAAACATCCGGTTCGTAAAAAATTTCCTGCGGCAGAAGACGCGCGAAGGCGTGACGGTGTTCATGTCGACGCACACGCTCAGCATCGCCCAGGAAATCGCCGACCGAATCGGCATCATCCACAACGGCCGGCTCCTCCACATGGGCACGGTCCCGCAGATCATGTCGCTGGCGGAAAAACCCGGCTCGCTCGAGGACGTGTTCCTCGAACTGACTCAGGACAATGACGCATGAACCAGGTCGGCGTCATCATGCGCGCCAAACTGCTGATGGCGGGCCACGCCATCGCGTCCGTGCGCCACGAATCCAAGCTGAAGGTGGGCGTGATCGGGATATCGGTCGTGGCGTTGTGGGTGGGAGCGCTGCTGCTGTTCCTCGAAGGGCTCGACTGGCTGACGCGGTTCGGCGGCGGCATAGGCTCGATTATCGTGGTGCGGATGCTCGGCGTGCTGGGCATGGTCGTGTTCTTCATGCTGATCTTCTCGAACGTGCTGGTGTCGTTCTCGACGCTGTACCGGTCCCGCGAAGTCAACTACCTGGTGCAGGCGCCCATGTCGTTCCGGTCGTTTTTCCTGGCGCGGTTTGTCGAGTGCGTGGCGTTCAGCTCGTGGGCGTTTGCGTTTATCGGCTCGCCCGTCATCATCGCGTTCGGCATCACCAACGACGCGCCCCCGGGCTTCTACCTGGCCAGCCTGCTGTACTTCCTGCCGTTCGTGGTGATTCCGTCGGCGCTCGGCGCGATGATCACGCTCGTGCTCGCCCGCATATTCCCCAGGCTCAAAATGCGCACCATGGCCCTGTTCGGCTGCTTCGTGATCCTCATGTTTTTCGTCTACTGGCAGCGGTCGTTCGACGCCGCCCAGATTTCCGAAGACAGCCTGCTGCCGGCCATCCTCGATGTCACCGCACAGACCCAGTCGGCCCTGCTGCCCAGCCACTGGGCAGCCCGCGGCATGCTCGCCGCGTCCGACGGCGAATACCGCGAGGCCCTGTTCAGTTTCGGCCTGCTGGCCAGCAACGCCCTCATGGTGCTGTGGCTCGCCGCCAACCTCGCCGGCCGGATCTTCTACCCCGGCTGGTCAGGCCTCGCCGGCCAGGACCGGACGCGCATCCGGCTCCCGGGCCGCGGCATTCTTGGCCGGCTCGACGGGCTGCTGGCGCACGTGCCCAACCCCGTGCGGGCGCTCGTCGTCAAAGACGTGAAACTGTTCTGGCGCGACCCGGCCCAGTGGTCGCAGTTCGTGATTTTCTTCGGCATCATGGCGCTGTACATCGCCAACCTCCGCAACGCTCGAGGCCAGCTCCAGCAGGAGTTCTGGCGAAGCTGGATTGCGTGCCTGAACATCGGCGCGTGCACGCTCATCCTCGCCACGCTCACCAGCCGGTTCGTGTTCCCGCTCGTGAGCCTCGAAGGCAGGCGGTTCTGGATCCTCGGTCTCGCCCCGCTGTCGTTCCACAGGCTGGTATGGCAGAAATTCTGGCTCAGCGTGGCTACCACGTCGGTGTTCACGGTGGGGTTGGCGGTGCTGTCCGCGTACATTCTGCGCCTCGAATTGGTGTATTTTGCGCTTTCGGTATACAGCGTGCTCATCACCAACTTCGGCCTCGCCGGGCTGGCGGTCGGGCTCGGAACCCTGTTCCCCAACTTCCAGGAAGACAACCCCGCCCGGATCGTCTCCGGCATGGGCGGCACGCTCAACTTCATTCTCAGCGTCGGCTACATCGGATTCGTCGTCGGCGCGCAGACACTCATCCTCCAGTGGCGCGTGCTGAACCTGTTCCGCAGCGAACAGGCATTTTACGTGGCCCTGGGGTGCGTTGTAGCGTTTGTGACGGCACTCAGCGTCGTCAGCACAATCGTTCCCATGCGGCTCGGCCTGAAAAACCTCAGGCTCATGGAATTTTAAAAGATCCGTCGGATCCGTCCGATCTGACCGATCCGACGGATCTCCGAAAGAAAGGTTTCTACCATGGAAAAGTTCACCGTCCGCACCACCGCCCACGCCCAGTTCGTCAACATCGACCGCGAAATCAACCGCATCATCGACCACTCCGGCGCCCTCGAGGGCGTGTGCCGGGTGTTTGTACCCCACACCACCGCCGGAATCACTATCAACGAAAACGCCGACCCCGACGTGGTCCGCGACATCCTGGCGTCCCTCGACCGGCTCGTACCCTGGAACGATAACTACGCCCACACCGAAGGCAACAGCGCCGCCCACATCAAAGCCTCAATCATGGGGTTCAGCCAGGCCGTGTTTATCCAAAACGGCGCTATGGCCTTGGGAACCTGGCAGTCGGTCTTTTTCTGCGAGTTTGACGGCCCCCGCAACCGTCAGGTGTGGATAGAGATCACCGCGGCCGGCTAACGGTCAGGTACTGCTCTCCGCGTTTTTTACGGTTGACCTCGGAGAGTGGGATCATTAAAATGACAAGGTGGCTCAGGTAGTTACTCGCGTCGAACGACTCTGGGATTAGGCTCGTCGGCATCTAAGAAAGGGATGTTCCATGTCACGTTTTGCCCGCTTCTGTATTGTTGTAACCCTTGTGTTAACAATATGTTCCGGGGCGCTGGCCCAAGTCGGCGGTTACGGTTCCAAAACCACGGTCGGCGAGGGCAGCGATGCCATTACGCTGGTGCGCCTCGGCGGTACCCGATACCAGATGGGGTATTGGTACGGCTATCTCCTGGCGGACCAGATTGCAGCATGCGCGGCCGCTTTTGACGGCGCCTATACGGAGCCGCAGTTTGCCGATGCCACGGCCGCAATGTGGAACTCGGACTATTTCGACACGGCCGCCTACGAGTCCGAATTGAACGGCATCGCCGACGGATGCGCCGCGAACAGCCATTCCGAAATCACGTTTGAGAAACTACGACGCCTCCAGTTGATTCCCGACATGTCCGAGGCGGGCTGCGGCCTGTTTGCCCTGTGGGGCAACGCCACCAAGGACGGCCATCTTTATCAACTGCGCAACCTGGACTGGTCGATGGACACCGGCGCCCAGGACTATCCCGTGGTCGCCATTTATTCGCCCGTCGACGGCAACCGCCACGCCGTCATCGGATTTGCCGGCATGATCGGCGGAGCGGTCGGCGGAATTGGCGACAAAGGCATCGCGCTCAGCGAGATCATGGGCGGGTTCGGCGATGCCGAAGGGACTCCGCCCATCCCGTTCTCCGGAGTGCCGTTCACCTTCCTGCTGCGCGATTGCATCTACCACGACACCACGTTGCAGCAGGCCTTGAACCGAATCAACACCGCTACCCGCACCAACGAGTACCACTACTGCATCAGCGGAAAAGACGCCGAAGGCAACGACGACGCCCGCCTGCTCTTCACGAGCAACACCCGCTTTGACGAGTTTGGCGGTGGCGACGAAGTGGTCCACCCAAATCTCCTTTTTGACCCCACCCCGTTCTACGCGCCCCTGGCAGATGCCGTGTACTGGAAACGGCATGACGGCGGCGCCTATGCCATGGGCGGACCCGAAGACGACCGGAAAGGCAACCAGACCCTGTATGCCGCCATCAATGCCCGGTACGGGAACATCGACGCGGCCGCCGCCATCGAGATCGCCCGCGCCGACGGCGTCAGCGGCACTGTCGTCAGCATCGTATACGACACCACAGACCTCAAATTCTGGGTCGCCTACGCAGACGGCCCCACCGACCCCGCAACCAACCAGAACTACGTCGAGTTCGACCTCACACCCCCCGCAACCGCTTACAGTCTCGGTACCCCCACCGATCTGCTTGATGCCGAATTCTATGCCGGCGAGCCGGTAGACGGTTCAAACGTAGCCGGCCGCGAGGCATTTTGGGGCCGCACCTCCAATGACGGCGAGACCGTCGCCTTCTTCGCCATAAATCGAGACACGCGCGACTTGGCCGTTTTCCTCGTCGACGTCGGCGACCCGGACAGTTGGCGCCGTCTCACCGTGGACCTGCCCGTCACGCCCAGCGCCCCCATCTACTGGACCCCGGATGATCTGTACCTTATCGTCGGCAACTACAGGGTCGCCTTGGCGGATGGGCAACTGCTACCCCACAGCATACATGGATACACCACGAACGACTCGAGCATCACCAAGCTGCCCACGGACAACTGGCTCATCTCCTACGCCCCTTCTGGAATGGCAAACGCTGACCTCGTCGCACTCCCCATTTGGAGTGACGGACAGGCGGATCCCGCGCGGCAACCTGTAATCTTGACCAATCTGCTCTCCAGTGGAATTCGCTGCGACTGGCCGTTCATTGCCGCCGATGGCAGCAAAATCGCCTTTGTCCACTATGCCGGAGGCGAGCCGGGATGGGCTGATTTCGGCGACATTTATGTTTTGAAAAACGTCCCAAGCATTATTGCCGCACCAAAAGTGCCCGACACACTACTTTCCTCCATGGCGCCCTCGTCTCTGATCAACTCGAATATCATCCCCATACACACAACCGAAAGCGACAACTTCACCCACATTCCCTCGTTTTCACAGGATCTCAGCCTCGTCTTCTTTACCGAAGACCGGAACAATGTCCATCGCGATCAGGATTTCTTCAATACCATCGTCCAGGCGGATTTCGACATTGTGATCGCCAACGCCGACGGATCGGGTGAGGAAGTCCGTTTCGCCCAACCGGGAAATCAGATCATCGCTGGCGTCACGCCAGGCGGAACCCGGGTGTTGTACATGGCCGATGTGGCCGGTGCCATGCATCTCTATATCACCACGCTCGACATCGCCACCACGGTTGTCGGAGCGCCGTATGGCGCACCCGCCAACAACGACGTGATCACCACGTCGCCCCAGCAGGCTACCGACGCAAGCGGTACCGTCGTGGATATACCCACCGGCGTCACCATCGATTTCCCACCCGGCGAGCCCCAGCAAATCCAGATAACCACCCCCGTTGAACTCACCGAGATCCCCGTCCTGCCCGGCGTCGAGGCTATTCCCGTCGTACGCGAGTTCGGCCCCGACGGCACAAATTTCGACCCGCCCATCACCGTCACCATAAGCTACACCGACGCGGAGGTCGAGGGGTTTGACGAAATCAACCTCAAGGTCTTCACGTACAACAGCGTGTCCGGCATTTACGACATCGAGGTTACCACCATCACCAACCGGGACCTCGTCAACAACACCATCTCGTTCACCGTGGCCCATTTCTCGAAGTTCGGGCTGGCCGCCGAAATCGACACCGACGCCGACGGAACCCCCGACGTTGATGATCTCGATGACGACAACGATGGCGTCCTGGACGTAGAAGACCCGTATCCGCTGGATACCGACAACGACGGGATCGACAATGAAGACGACCCGGACGACGACAGCGACGGCATCCCGGATGGCGACGATACCTATCCGCTGGATACCGACAACGACGGACTGGATAACGCGGCGGACTCCGATGACGACGGCGACGGACTGGCCGACGGCGAAGATCCTTTCGAGTTTGATTCCGACAATGACGGTCTGATCAACGCGCTCGACTCCGATGACGACGCCGACGGCATTCTGGATGCGGAAGATGCGCTCCCGCTGGACACGGACAACGACGGCGAAAACAATGAAACCGATACCGACGATGACGGCGACGGGATTTCCGACACCGAGGAGGGTCTTGACGATCCGGACGGCGACGGTATAGTCAACATGCTCGATACGAACTCGGACAATGACGGGCTGTCGGACGAGATGGAAGTCCGTTTTGGCACCGACCCGTACGACGTTGTTTCGCTCAACGCGCTCCCGTTGGCGTGGTGGATGGCGGCCCTATGTATGCTTTTGGCCACGGTGAGCGTAATTCGGCGGCGCAGAAGGGCCTGCTGAGCTCCGCCGGAAGCCCGTAAGGCCCTTTGTTGAAGGGCGGAAACATGCCCGGAACAGGCGGAGACGGTTGTCCGTCAACTGTCCGTCAATTTGACACCGTCTTTTTGCGTGTGTTAACATTTATTTTACTGTCGAGCGGGAGTAACTCAGTGGTAGAGTGCAACCTTGCCAAGGTTGACGTCGCGGGTTCAAATCCCGTCTCCCGCTCCATTTTTTCTTCGGGCCGCTAGCTCAGTTGGTAGAGCAGGTGACTCTTAATCACAAGGTCGCAGGTTCGATTCCTGCGCGGCCCACCATTTTTTGCTAAAATCGTAAGCGGGCGCCGGAAAAGGCGTGTGCCCGTCTGATCTTGGATAGCTATCGGGCGAGTGGCGGAATTGGCAGACGCGCTGGATTTAGGATCCAGTATCGCAAGATGTGCGGGTTCAACTCCCGCCTCGCCCACCAACCGCGAGTACTAAAACGTAATGACTGATAACGAAACCAACGACACCAACCAAAACACTGACGCCGAACCTGAAGCCCCCGCCGCCCCCGCCGCCGAAACCGCAACCGAGGTCGCGGCAGAACCAGCCACGGAAGAGGGTGAAGAGAAGGAATTCGAGTTCGTCGAAGATCCTGTGTTTGACGTCGACTACAAGGGCGACTGCGCCTACGAAGTCAAGGTTACGGTTCCGCTGGCGAACGAGGCCAAGCTGAGCGAGGACGTATTCGAGGAACTCCGCAAGGACGCGGAGGTTCCGGGATTCCGCCGCGGCCGGGCGCCCCGCAAGCTGATCGAGCGCAAGTTCGCAAAAGCGGTCCGCAGCGACGTGGAACTCAAGCTCGTCAGCGCCGCCTTCCAGAAACTCGTCAAAGACAAGGACCTGTCGCCTCTCGGGCTACCGGAGATTGAGGGCCTCGAAAAGGAGAAGGAAGCCGAGCGGAAACAGGGCGAGCCGCTGGTGTTTACGCTGAAATTCGAGGTGCGGCCTCGGGTCGAACTGGGCAAATACCGTGGCATAGAAGTCGAACGCCCCGTGTTTAAGGTCGAAGATAAGGACATTGACGAGGCCATCGACAATGTCCGCGCGCGGTTTGGCGTCTACGAGACAGTTGAAAAAGGCAAGGCCAAGGACGGCGACCAGGCCGTCATCGATTTCAAAGGCGCCATCGACGGCGAGGAATTCCCCGGCGGCGCCGCAAACGACTATCCCTACATCCTTGGAACAAAACGGTTCTTCCCCGAGTTCGAGCAGGCGCTGCTGGGTGCAAAACCCGGCCAGACCGTCCAGTGCGAGGTCCATTTCCCCGACGATTACAGCGCCCAGCACGTCCGCGGGAAGGTGGCCGATTTCGAGATCCGCGTCAAGGAACTGAAACGGCGGAATATCCCCGAACTGACCGACGAGTTCGCCAAACAGGCCGGCTATGAGACCGCCGAGGACATGCGCAGCAAGGTCGCCGAAAGGCTCCGCGCAACCGCCTCAAACGAGGGCAACTCGATCGCCGAGGAGCGGGCACTGAAAAACATTATCGCATCGAGCACGTTCGAGATTCCCAAATCGCTCGTCGAGAAGATCGTGCATGGCGGCATCGATGAACGCGTGCAGGAATTGGTTCGTGCGCGGGTGCCGGCGGCGGAGATCGAGGAACGGATGCCGGAAATCCGCGCCAAGGCTGAACAGGCGGCCATTAACAGCATCAAATCGTGGACGGTGCTGCAGGAAATCGCTGAAGCCGAAGGCATCGAGGTCACCGACGAAGATTTCGAACAGGAAGCCCAGGCCATCTCCCAGCGGTCCGGCGCCACGCTCGAGGCCGCGGCTCAGTACATGGGCGAGGAAGAACGCCGCGACCGGTATGCCATGAGGTTCCTGCAGGCCAAGACGCTGCACGCCGTCATGGGCCACGCCAATGTCGTCGACAAGGAGTTGACACCCGAGGAATTCAAAAAAGAAGTCGAGGCGGACAGTCCCGAAGAGGCCGGCACTGCCAAAGAGGCCGGCACTGCCGAAGAGGCCGGCACTGCCAAAGAGGCCGGCACTGCTGAAGAGGCCGGTACTACCGAAGAGGCCTGACACTGAATGGATATAAGCAACGTTTTCATCTACGAGCAGTCAACGCGCGGCGAGCGCCAGTATGACATCTACTCGCGCCTGCTGGCCGACCGTATCATCTTCATGGGGTTCCCCATAACCGACGAGGTGTCCAATTACATCATCGCACAGATGATGTTTCTCGAGGCCGAAGACCCCGACAAGGACATCAACCTCTACATCAACAGCCCGGGCGGCAGCGTTACCGCCGGCCTCGCCGTCTACGACACGATGCAGTTCATTAAGCCGGACATCGTAACCATTTGCATCGGCCAGGCCGCCAGCATGGCCGCCGTACTCATGGCCGCAGGCGCCAAGGGCAAACGGTTTGCCCTTCCCTACAGCCGGTTCCTGCTCCACCAGCTCAGCGCCGGCGTTCAGGGCGCCGCCGCAGACATCGACCGCCAGGCGCGCGAAATCGTCCGGATCGGCGACATCATCGACGAAATACTCGTTAAACACACCGGCCAGCCCGCTGACATCATCCGCCGCGACAGCGACCGGGATTTCTTCATGGGCGCCGAAGAGGCCAAGGCGTACGGCCTGATCGACGAGGTTTTCACCCGTGAAAAAAAACTGTCCTGAACTCATTGTAGCGCAGGCGTCCCACCGGCACGTCAATTCTTGATGTTATTGTGGTGCGGGCGTCTCGCCTGCACGTCAATTCTTGATGTTATTGTGGTGCGGGCGTCTCGCCTGCACGTCTCTCTTTTCCGG
>DATKVG010000154.1:0-19961 GCA_035530195.1 Bathyarchaeia archaeon
TTATCTCTTGACATGTGTGGAGAAATCTACTAGACTTTCGCCCTACCGACTGATAGCGGGAAACCCGGCGCGGAACGGTAAACCGTGTAGTTGCGCGCGCACGCGCGCGGTGGCGTTTCCGGGCGGATTGGGAAAAGGTTGCGCGTCATGCGGTACTTAGTCCTGACGATATGGAGTGTGTTTCTCCTTGGTGCCGAAGCTAACGAACCACCAAAGGCAACGACAACATATTCGATACCGGCAGACAAAATAGAAGTTCAAAAGCTTTATTTCGGCAATGCCAAGAGTTTCAGGAAACCTGGTAATGTTGATTATGAAGCCATCATAAAGGCCACGCCGGAATACGACGAGGTGAAGAAGAAGAAAGTTGAAGTTGGAACCGGGAAGTACTGGATTCTACTGAGCCAGGCGAGCGACCGGGCGGTGCGTGCGATTTCGGAAGTGGGCCAGGAAACCGGGTACGACTTGATCGCGGCACAGGGCTATCTTGGCAGCCTCGACCCCCCCATACCTGCCAACGACATCACGCCGTTGGTGTTGGCCAAGCTGACCGACAAGGATACCAAGAAGAAATAACTGAAATAACTGTATATCGAGGTATACGTGCAGTGAACCTGAACCAAGATTCACTTGATCGGGGGAAAACCGACATGCGCGGCGTGTGCCGGGCGGCTGGTTTGTTTTTCATGCTGGCGTGTGCGGCGCTGCTGGTTTCGTGCGCGACTCCGCGCACGGCATCTCAAACGCTGGGCCAGCCCGAACGAACCACCATCGCCAACGAGCTGGCGGCGCGCAAGGAAATCGACGAGTTGCGTACCGCGTTGGGCACGAGCGCCAACTCGACCGTGATCCCGCGGTTGCTCCAGACGATCTCGAAGTACCCGGGGACGGAAGCCGGGATCGAGGCGCGGTTTCTGCTGGGCAAGGCCTACCAGAGCATCGGCAGCTCGCCGGACGCCGTGAGCCTGTACCGCGAGTACCTGCGGCTGGCGCCGTCGGGCCAGTACGCGGCCGAGGCGCAGGAATACATGGCTCGAGTGCAGGAGGAATACGACCAGCGTTATCCGTCGCCCGCGACGCTCGAAGCGGAAATTGGGCGGGTCCGTCAGGAGGTTCAGGCGGCCCCGGATGACGTGAAAAAGCAGATGGAACTTGCGGATCTGCTGTGGAAACGGAGCAACTACGGCAAATCGGGCGAGATCTACGCGGCCGTGATCACGCGCTGGCCCGAGTACCTCGAGGATGAAACGATTCGCGGCCGGATGGAGTTCCAGGCGGACGGCAGCTACCTGGTGCTGTCGCCGGGCGAGGTTCAGCGGAGGCAGATCGAGGCGCAACCGCTGGAGTGCATCAACCTGGCGTCGTTCCACTCGGGCCGGGACCTGTTCACGCAGGAGGCCCGGTACTACGCGGTGACGGGCCAGGTGGTCAACCATAGCGACAGCGTCCTGTACGGGGTCGAGGTCATTGTTACCATATACGGTTTCGGCAACGTGGTGTACGACACGACGACGGTGACAATCCCGCGGCTGTTTCCGAAGGAAATCCGGGCGTTCAGTGTCCGGTTCGGCAATTTTGAGAATATCGAGAACGTGTACCGGCACGAATGCGTGGCCAGCTTTCAGCGATGAGAGGCATAATGTTAGAATATTCGAGTAGATGGGGCTTTATGTGCCTGTTCGGCGCGGCGTTGTTTGCGCTGTGCGCGGCGGCACAGGATGCGGCGCCGGCCCCCCCACCCGCCCCGGCGGTCGTGCCAGCCCCGGCGGAAGCAGCCGCACCGGCGCCGGCCCCCGCACCAGCAACTCCTCCCCCTGCCCCAACGGACGCGCCACCCCCATCCGCGGCGCCACCTGCGGTCGCGGCGGCACCCGCGCCCGAGGCGGCCCCGGCGGCAGCGCCCGAGGCGGCGCCGGCCCCCGCGCCAGACCCGAATAACCCGCAGCAGGTTGTGGTTTCGGTGAAGATCGTCGAGTTTCAGACGACGAAGGGCGTCGAGACCGGGTTGAGCGCGTATTTTGCCCAGCGAAACAAGGTACGCGCATGGGGTCGAGTCTCAAGCGGGAACGGCAACATCCGCAATATGGACCTCACCTTCCCGAACACGGTGGGCAGCGCCATCACGGTTTTCCTCGACAACATCGAGATGAACTACGGGGACCTGGAGATCGTGCTGCAGGGCCTGGTGGACCAGAACCGGGCGTTCATCCTGAGCCAACCCAAGGCGATGGTGGCGGTGGGGTCGGCGACGCCCACTCAAATTTTGACGACGCAGAAAATCGGCTATGAAAACACCGTGGCGGTAGGCGCGGCCATCACGCAGATTACGTCGTTCCGCGAGACGGGCGTGAGCCTCGCTGTTCTTGCCGACGAGGTGGTCGACGACGACGGCGACTCGCGGACCACCGAGGATACCTACATTCGCCTGCGGCTGTCCGCTTCCGTAAACGAAGAAGGGCAGCGGATTGTGGTTGCGCTGGCCGACCAGAGCGGCGCGCTCTCGAATAACGCGATCCGGGTTCCGGAATTTGTGTCGCGCAGCATGGGGACGTGCGTGTGGGTGCGCCACGGCCAGGTGTTGCTGCTGGGCGGATTGTTCCGAAACACCGAGAACAAGAATTTGTCGACGCTTCCGTGGCTCACTCAAACCGAGGAGATGGCGATGGGCCTGGCGCAACGGTTGATCCCGCCGGCGCGTGCGCTGGGTTCGCCGTTGTCCTCGACGCTGGGCAATCGAAGCACGTCGGAGGGCCGGCGCGAGTTGGTTTTTTTGGTCAAGGCGGAGTTCTACGACGCTTCCAAGGCGGTGTTCTCCGGCGGGTTCGAAGAAGAATCCAGGAAGAAGCCCGGCCTTCAAAACGTGATTCAAGACATATCGGAAATCCCGCAGGGGATTGTGCAGGGCATCACGGGCACCCAACCGGGCACGGAAATCGATTCGAGCCTTGGAGGTGACAAATGATGCGCGCGCTGACCGTCTTGCTGCTGATCCTGCTGGTTTCGGCGACGGGCGTGGCTTGGGGCCAGGCCGCGCCGCCCGGAACGCCGATGCCCAAAATGCCCGATGCTCCAACGCCGTCGGAGCACGCGGCTGCACGGCTGGCGGCGCCCGCGGTGCCGGAAGGCCAGCCGCCGCGCCCCCCCTTGAAACCGCTGGACCAAGTCCAGATTAAAGTCTGGATCACCGAATACAACGAGCGGGGGCTGCGGGAACTTGGCACCAACCTCCAATACACGCGCGTGGTTCGCGGGGTCGAGCAGTCAGGAACGGTACAACAGATAAGTACTAATACGTTTAACGATCTCAACCCATCGTTTTCCGCCACGCTCCCGGCGCCCGACGAAACGCTGTTTGATCCGCCGCTGCGGCCGGACCAGAACACGTCGCTTGCCGGCATTCAGACCCAAGCCGGCGGGGGGCTCGTGGCGAGCATCCTCGGCCCGGGGTACGGTACGGTGGAGGCGTTGTTCCGGGCCATCGAGCAGAAATCGGAAGTGGACCTGGTGTCGAAACCGGAGGTGCTGGTGATCGACAACGGGATTGCGGAGATCCACGCGGGCGGTCAGGTGCCGTACCAGAACATTGCGTATACGGCGGCGGGCGTAGGCCAGTTGAACGTGACGTGGGAGAATATCGGCGTCAACATGCAACTCCAGCCGCTGATTCTGCCCAACAATTCCGTGCAGTTGGACATCAAGGATCTGGGGGTGAGCGACGTGGTGCGCGTCGACAACATCAGGGGGATCGACCTGCCCGTGTTCGCGACGCGCAAGCAGACCGGCAACGTCATTGTGCCGGACGGCAACACGTTCGTGATCGGCGGGCTGTCAAGCCGGGTAGTGCAGAAGACGGAGCGGCGTGTGCCGATCCTGGGCAAGATCCCGCTGATCGGGATCGGGTTCCGCGGGCGGAACTCGAGGGCGACGAATTCGCACCTGCTGATCTTCGTGCAGCCGACGATCGTCGACCTGCGCGAATTGACGCCGGAAGCCAACAACGCGCTGAACTTCTGGCGCAGCCCCGAGTGGCAAAACAGCGAACGGATCGGGAGAGAAGTCACCGCCATGGAGGAGGAGCCGTTCTAAATTGCCGATTGCCGATTGCCGATTATAGGAAATTAATCAGCGGAGGGGCATTTTGAAAGCGATTGGGATTTGCGGGAGCCCGCGGGTCGAGGGCAACACCGAGTTTTTGTTAAAGACGTGCCTGGGGAAGATTGCGGAAGCCGGCATTGAAACCGAGTTGATCCGGCTGGCGGAGAAACGGGTCGAGCCGTGCAAGGCGTGCAACGGTTGCGCCAAGATCAAGAACGCGAATTGCGTCCATCAGGAGGATGATTTCCAGGAGATCTGGGAGAAGATGCGTGCGGCGGACATCATCGTGGTGGGGTCGCCGGTGTATTTTGGTTCGGCGACGCCGCAGTTGATGTCGGTGCTGGACCGTGCGGGTTATGTGTCGCGGATGAACGGGAATCTTCTTTCGCGGAAGCTGGGTGGTGCGGTGGTGGTAGCTCGTCGGGGCGGTCAGAATTTCACGTTTGCTCAACTGTGCTTCTGGTTCATGATCAACGACATGATCATGCCGGGCTCGACGTATTGGAACACGGCGTTCGGCGCGGCGCGGGGGCAAGCCGCCGAGGACAAGGAAGGCACCGATACGGTGGCACGGTTCGGCGAGAACCTGGCCTGGCTGGCCAGCAAGCTGGCGTAGGCGCCGGCCCTTGGCCACGTTTTCCAACCCGCGCCGTTTAAACCATCGGCTTTGATCGACGGCCCCATACCGGAACGATCCAAGGAGTTCTTGCATTGGGCAAGAAAGTGACGGCGGCGGGCAAAACCAAACGGGCCGAGATGGTGTACGCACGGCTCTCCGAACGGTACCCGGACGCGACGGTGACGCTGGATTACAGGGATCCGCTGCAACTTCTGGTGGCGACGATCCTGGCGGCGCAATGCACCGACGCGCGCGTCAATGTCGTCACCAAGGAGTTGTTCAAAAAATACAAAAAAGCGGCCGATTACGCGGCGGTCCTGCGCGAAGAACTCGCAAAAGACATTGTGCAATGCGGGTTTTTCAACATGAAAGCCGCCAGCATTCAGAAGACATCCGAGATCCTGGTGCGCGATTACGGGGGGAAGGTCCCGGGGACGATGGAAGAGTTGGTGAAATTGCCGGGCGTGGGGCGCAAGACGGCCAACGTGATTCTGGGCGCGTGTTTTGACACGCCGGGCGTCATCGTGGACACGCACGCCCGAAGGGTGAGTGCGCGGCTGGGGTTTACCACCCATACGGACCCGGGAAAAATCGAGCAGGACCTCATGAAGGTCGTGCCGCGGGATAAATGGACGATGTTTTCGCACTTGCTGGTGTTCCACGGCCGGAACATCTGCGTGGCGCGCAAACCCAACTGCTCGATCTGCCCCGTCAACGACCTGTGCCCGTATCCAAAGAAGTCTGGCGTCTGGAGTCCGAAGACCGGAGGAAAATGAAAAGAGGCTGGGGAGTTGGAGAAGAGACTTAAGGGACATAAGGGACAAAAAAGATGGATGGGGTTGAGGCCGGGGAACGTCCCGACGGTAAGGCCAAGTGAAGAAGATCGATAATCCGCAATCCGCAATCGACAATCGACAATCGGCAATCGGCAATTGGCTTTGGCTGGTTTTTGTGCTGGTTTGGGTTGCGGGGGTGTTGTTGGTGGACACGCTGGCGGCACAGGGCGCGCGGGGGCCGATCGATTGGCGGGTGTTTCGG
Source organism: Bathyarchaeia archaeon (assembly GCA_035530195.1). Classification (GTDB taxonomy): domain Bacteria; phylum Hydrogenedentota; class Hydrogenedentia; order Hydrogenedentales; family SLHB01; genus JAPLKX01. Next base: position 5,753 of record DATKVG010000154.1, read on the forward strand.
TGGCGCGGGCCGTGGGGTTCGGACCTGTTCAAGTTCACGGCGTGGTTGTTGGTGCCGCTGGTGCTCAGCCTTCCGCGGCTGGACCCGGGCTGGTTTGGGTTGCGTCGTTGGCGGCGTGCAGATTGGTGGCTGCTGGGCGGACTGGCGGTAGCGGGCGCGGCGGCCGTGGCGATTATTCCGCTGGTCCCATCGTTGCGCGCGACGTACGGGGGCGTGTCGTCGCTGCCTGCGGCTCAGCGATGGATCGTGCTGCGGCACGATTTCGTGTGGACGGTGTCGTGGCTGCTGGGCTGGGAGTTCATGCACCGGTACTTTCTGCTGCGGGCGCTGTTGAGGTCATGGCCGCGGTACGGCTGGCTGATCGTCCCGGTGTTCGAGGGGGTGTATCATTTGCAGAAGCCGCCGATCGAGGCGGCCGGGATGGTGGCGTTCTCGCTGGTGCTGACGTATTGGGCAAAGAAGCGGCAAAATGCGCTGCTCCCGTTCCTGGCGCATTTTTTCGTCGAGCTCGAGTTGATGGTGTTCCGGGTGGTGATGTAGAGCCGGCTTGCAGATCAATGATTCATCATTCATCATCATTTTTCCAGCCTTCTCTATAAATTGGGGGTTGTGATAGGATAAGGCGGTTTTGATGGAGAATTGTGCGATGTGTTTTCGGGTGGTACTCCTGGCGGTATGTGGCGGTTTATTTTGTGGCGTCAGCACGGCGCAGGACGTGATGGGCGACGTGCTGATGGAGAAGCTGGTAAAACCGACCAACGGTGCGTGGGCGTGGTATGACTTGTCGGACGCGACGTCGGATCAGGCGTTCTTGATGCGGCTGGCGATCGTGGGCGAGGAACGGGTCGGGATGAAGCAGGGGTACTGGCTGGAGATAGAAATTGTGCCGATCATCGGTTACCGCAGCGTCTACAAGATGCTGGTGACAGGCCCTGCAAGCGACCCGAAAAACCTGCACAAGGTGTTGCAGCGCGTGGGGCGCGGGGATGTCGAGGAGGTGCCGGTCGACACGGACGCGGCCAAGGAAGAGAAGCCGGCTCCCGAACCTGAACGCAAGCTGGTGGGCGAGGAAGAGGTGACAATTCGGGACGGGTCGGCCCTCAAGGTCGAGCATTACCAGGTAACCAGGGACGGTCAGAGCGTCGACATCTGGCTGAACGACGAGGTCCGGCCGATGGGCATTGTCAAGCAGGTCACGCCGTCGGGCGAGTTCAAGCTGCGCAACTACGGCGTTGGCGGGCAGGACGCGCGCAGCGTAATCAATGATCCGCTGCCGGCGGGGTTGGGCGAGAAAATCGAGGACATGAAAGTCGAGGTGGGCGTAGTGGACCCGGCCGAACAACCCGAGGCCGCGCCAGGAGAGCCGGCCGCACCGCCGCAAAATCCCAAGACGCCGAAACCGCGGGCCTCAGAAGGCCCGTTGGCCTCAGAAGGCCCGGCCGGAAAGGCAGCGCCATGACGTTCACGCGGGGGATCGGCCTTCGAGTTTTGCTGGCCATGGTTTGTGTGCTGGCGGTTTCGTGCGCGACGCGCGGGCCACGCGGAAAGAAGCCGGGTGTGGCGCCGGTCGCGGCCGAATTCACGCCGGTGTCTTTTGTGTCGCCCATTCACGTGGAGAGCGGCGCGTATGGCAATCTTTATGCGTCGGACTCGTACGCGGTGTGGGCGAACCCGGAAGTTGCGGCACTGAAAAAGGCGCAGGCGGTCGAGGCCGGCGAGACGGTCGACCCGAAGTTGGAGACACTCGGCCAGGCGTTCAACGACAATTTCCTGGTGTTCGAGTGCCATCTGGTATCGGCGTTCGCCGACACGAGCATCGGGTACGATGCGGTGGGCCTGCGGGGCGCGGACGTGTATTTGCTGACAGCCGACGGGCGAGCGGTGCGGCCGATACAGATGGCGATGGCGGGGCCGGTTCGCGAGACACCGCAGGGCGCGCTTAAGAAATTCGAGCGGGTCAATCTGGTGGTGTTTCCGCGCCGAGACGTGGCTACCGGGGTGCCGACTGTAGATTCGGGTTCGCGGGCGGCGCGCCTGGTGATCGAGGCGGTGCAGACGAAGTTTTATTTTGAATGGGCGTCGTTGAGGGCGCCAACGCGACCCGCCGCACCCACTATGGAAGACCGGCTGCGGGCGGTGAAACTGGGGTTTAACGAGTTTTACCGCAAACTGCTCGCGGGCGCGCACATCTTTGATTAGGGTTTGGGGTATGGGGTTTGGGGTATGGGGTAAGAAGCGCGGCTGGACTTCGGTATCTAAGTACATGGATCGGCAAATATGGCGCCGCATGGAGTGCGGCCGCTCTTAGCGCGCTTGCCACCGCTTTTCATAGTGCAAAGCTTTCTTCGCAAACCATGTCGCACGTACCAGGCAAGGCCTTCCTGCCGAAAAAGCGGCAGCAAGCGCGCTAAGCGCGGCTGGACTCCAAAACAGCCCTTGATTATTCCGCGGCAAAAAGAGAAGATATTGCCAGCAGAAACCTTAAACAAAGGGCCGTTCCGTGGGAAAAGGCAGTACCGGCACAAGGGGCCGGCCAACAGTCAAAGCGGGGGGACAGGCAACGATCCAGCAGTCGGGCCAGATGAGCTACGCGGAAAACTATGAGCGCTGTTGCCTTGAATCGGCGGGCGCTATCGAGCGGGCTTTTATGCGCCTGATGACGCGGAAGGCGGAGAAAATCGGCCAGGCCAGCCACAAGATCTGGTCGTTGAAATACCTGATTGACCATTATTTTGCGGGCCGCAGCGGGTTGCGGGTGCTGGACTGCGGGGCGTGGAACGGGTGGTTCCTCAGCTACGACGTGCCCGAGATCGCCCACCGAATCGCGTTGGATTTCGACCCGTATTACGCGGGCGAACTGGGGCGGTCGGGCATCCGGTTTGTTCTGGCCGACATGGAAAAAGGCGCGCTGCCGCTTGCGGCCAGTTCGATTGACCTGCTCGCCATGACGAGCACGCTCGAACACCTCTCGTGCCCTGAGCACGTCGCGCTCGAGATCCGCCGCGTCCTCAAACCCGGCGGGATCGCGTTCGTCACCGTCCCCAACATCCTGAAATACGGGTTCAGATTCTGGGACGACGTGACGCACAAGCGGCCGTTCAACGGCAAGTCGCTGAGGTTCCTGTTTGAGACGCACGGGCTCGAAACCGTTCAACTCTGCCCGTATAACCACAACCTGTTCATCGCGGGCAACCTGTTCCCCGGCCCCGTGCACCGGTTCCTGATGCAGTTGCGGGGAAAAGCCCTTATGTATATAGGGAGGAAACCGGGGCCGTGATTGACGCGGCCCGCGGCAGCGAACCGGAGCACTTGGCGCAAACCGCGCCTATCCCGGCCAAATCGCCGTTCCGCCGCCTGTGGGTGGTGGGCGCTTTCCTGTACGGCGGTTTTCTGTGGTGGATCGGCTGGGGCCGGATCGGGCTGGTTCTGGCGTCGGTCGACGTGTCCGCGCTGCTGGCGATGGCGGGGGTGATAGGGTGCGCGCTGGCCGTCCGTGTGGCGAAATGGCGGCTGGTGCTCGGGCCGCGGGCGGGCGCGATAGGGCTGTACTTTCTGGCAAAAGCCGGGGGCGACTGGTCGCCGGGCCGTGTGGGCGAGTTGGCGCCGCTGATGTTGCGCCCCTACCGGACCGCGCGGGTCGGCGCCTGGATCGTCACGGACCGTCTGCTCGAAATGGCGGCGACACTGGGTCTGGGCGCGTTGGGCATCGTGGCGTTCGGGCTCGAGTCGGGCATGCCCGCGATAGGCCCGATGCCGCAGGCCCGGCTGTACAACATGCTGGTTTACGTGGCGGCCGCGTTGATCGTGCTGGTGGCGGCGCCCGCGGTAATCCTGACTCGTCGCGGCCTGTTTCTTTTTCTCGCCAACCGGCTCGAGCGGCGGCAGGGCTTGCGGCGGTTGAGCAGGATTGCTTCGCTGCTTGTGGATGTCAGCACCGAAGTGCGTGGGTTCGGCGCGAAAGTGCCCATGGCGTCCGCGATGACGTTCCTGGCGACGGCGCTGGACATTGTTGTGGGCATGCTGCTCTACCGGAGCTTCGGCTACACGCTGTCGTTCATGCTGCTGGCGGCGGTCCAGTGCGCCCACGCGCTGGCCAGCGCGTTTCCGTTCACGCCCAACGCGACCGGCGTGCCGTATCTTGTTGCGGCAGGGCTTCTGTTCGAGGTTGCGGGCGTTCCCGCGGACGTGCTGGGCGCGTCGGTGGGCGTCAGCATCGCGATCACCAACGCCGTGTTCTGGGGCGCGTTCCTGATCGGCATTCGCGCGCGCACGGGCGCGGGGCTGAACCGCGGCCCCGTGGAGGCTTCCCGCCAGGATTGCCTGTTTGATTACCTGGCGTCGGGCGACGTGCTCTACGAATATGACGCGGTTTCGCTCGAGCGGCTCAACGACCTCGTGCCGGACAAGGGCCGCCTGCTTGATATGGGTTGCGGCGACGGCGGCATCGCCGCAGGGCTCGACGCCCGCTCGGTGGTCGCGCTTGACATCTCGCCGCGGTGTGCGGTGCTTGCCTCGAGGCGCGGCGTGCCGTGCATCGTGGCGGACGCGCGGATGCCGCTGCCCTTCGCTGCCGGTTCGTTCGACACCGTCTACTGCATCGACGTGCTTCACCACGTGCCCCGGGCGGCGTGGCACGGGCTCGTGGCGGAGTTCCACAGAGTTCTCAAACCGCTCGGGCGCCTCGCGATTGTTGAGCCGGACGCGCGCTACGCGTTCGTCCGGTGGACGCAGGCGCCCCGCTCGCCGATCCGTGTCGCGCCCTGCCCCGATGAGCCCGCCATCGACCCGGGCCGGCTCGAACCGATCCTCGCGGCGCGCGGCTTCAACGTCGAGCGCGAGCCCATCAGGATCGACGGGCGCCAGGCGTGCCGCAGCGTTTTCCCTATGTGGCAGCGCCTCCTGAAAGCGCCGTTCGTCCTGGCGCTCGCCACGTGGCACGGCGGGCGGCCCAACAAGTTCGTGCTGCTCGCGCATAAGCAGGCGATCGAGGAGGTTCGACAATGAAGCTCGAGGGCGCAACGGTTTTGATCACGGGCGCATCACAGGGCGTGGGGCGGCATCTCGCGGTATATTTTGCGCGCAATATAGCGGGCGCCGACATTTTGATCACGGCGCGGAACGAGGCCAATCTGCGGGAAACCGCGCGGCTCGTGACCGAGGCCGGCGCCCGCTGCTCGTTCTACACCAGCGACCTGCGCGACTCGAAGTCGCTCGAAAACCTCGTTGAAACCGTCCGGCGCGACGGCCAGCGCGTCAACGTGCTGATCAACAATGCAGCCGATGTCACCTCGAAGCCGCTGATGCAGACATCGCTCGACGAGATCGACCGCCTTGTGCAGACGAACGTGACGGGGCCGCTCCAGCTTTGCCGGCTCGTCGCGCCCATGATGATCGAGCGGGGCGGCGGCGCCATCGTCAACATCTCCTCGCTCGCCGGGTACAAGCCCAACCCCGGCCAAACCGTCTATAGCGCCACGAAATCCGCCGTCAACGGGATCTCGGGCGCGCTTCGCGCCGAATTCCGGGGCACGCCGGTCCGCGTGATCAACGTCGCGTTGTCTTCGATCAACGTGTCCGGCGAGCCGGGCCGGGGACAAGTGCCCGCGGATGTGTTCGCGGCGAAACTGGTAAGAGCCATTGATCGCGGCCAGCCGGAACTGTACCTCTCGCCTCTGACCAAATGGCTGATGCGCCTCTACAGGTTCTACCCGCCACTCGCCAACATCGTGCGGCCGCACAAATAAGATCTCAGATCTCAGATCTTTTCTTGAGCCAGGAGCAGGTTCCCCGGTAGACTGAGCGTTTTGCCACCAAGGAGACGTGGATGGAAGAGGATCTTTCTTCAGTGGCCGCCAAATATCTGATGGGCGGGGTGTCTTCGAGTTTTCGGCGCAACCCGTTCACGGGCGAGCCGTTTTACGTCGAGCGGGCGGAAGGCCCTTATATCTGGGACATCCGGGGCCGGCGGTACATTGATTTTTTCATGGGGCACGGGGCCTGCCCGCTCGGGCACAAGCGGCCGGAGATCGTGGGGGCGGTCCGTGACGCGCTCGATCTCGGCCTGTTCGCGGAGCATGACGGCCACCTGAGCGCGGCGCTCGCGCAGAAGATCGTCGAGCATGTGCCGTGCGCGGAGAAAGTGCGCTACACCAACTCGGGCAGCGAGGCGACGCTGCTTTGCCTGCGCCTGGCGCGCGGGTACACGGGCCGGGACAAGATCGTGCGGATCGACGGGCATTTCCACGGGGTGCACGACTACGTGCTGTGCAACAACCTGGCGGACAAGATCGACGCCGAAAACCCCGGCGACAGGCCGTCGCGGATCGGCGATCTCACGGCGGGCATCCCGCAGGCCATCAAAGACACGCTCTACGTGATCCCGTGGAACCGTGCCGACGTGTTTGAGGCGCTGGCGCGGGAAAAAGGCGGAGAGATCGCGGCCATCATTATGAATCCCATCGACTACAACAACGGCTGCATCACCACATCGAGCGAGTACCTCGAGGCGATCCGCGAGACCTGCGACCGGTACGGCATTCTGCTGATTTTCGACGAGGTCCTTTCCGGGTTCCGGACGGGCCTGTCGTGCGCGCAGGGGTATTACGGCGTCACGCCGGACCTCTGCGCGCTGGCCAAAGCGCTCACCAACGGGTTTCCGCTGGCGGCGGTGGCCGGGAAAGACGTCGTGATGCAGAAAATCATGGACCCGCGCGACCCCGTCATTGCCGGCGGGACGTTTTCGGGCAACCTGCTGGGTTGCGCGGCGGGGCTGGCGGCGTTCGGCATCATGGAGCAGCCGGGCTTCTACGATGGCTGGCGCGTGCGCTCAGGCATATTCCTCGATGCGTTGCAGGGGCTGCTGGATAAGGCCGGCGTGCCCGCGCGCGTCCAGTGGCTTGGGCCGAATTTCTTCATTTATTTCGGCGTCGTGGCGCCGGTCACGCATTATGCGCAGTTTAGCCAGATTGACCGGAAGTTGATGGGCCTGTTTTTCACCCGCTGCATCGAGGAAGGCCTGTATTTTCACACGGATTTCACGGTATCCGCGCAGCACACGCAATCCGTGCTCGACGAGGCGCTGTCGGTATTCGACACCGTGTTGGAGACATTGTAGCGCCCACGGGACCTCGCCGATGTAACGGTGAAAATCGTCCAGGTGTATTGTCTTCGGGGCGTGTGGTTGCAGCACGGGCCGGCATGCGTTGGTTGCCGCGTTCGCCGTGCTTGGCGGGGCGCAGCCGCGGAGTGTATGCTGGTGCGGGGCCGGGCCGCGAGCGGAATCCACTGGCCATAGCGGAAGGTAGGATGTGCACATTGGGAGACGGCTGTTTTTTGTTACCGCGGGCGTTTTGGCGCCGCGCGCGGCACTCCGTTTGAGCGGGCAACGCTTGGCGGGGGCGAAATGAACTGGTCGCTGCCCGAGTTCGCGATCCGGCGGCCCGTCACCACGGTCCTGCTGATTATCACGCTGGTCGGGCTCGGGGCCATTGCCTGGTCGCTGCTACCCATCGAGTTCACGATCCGGCTCGAATACCCGATGGTCCGCTGCATCATTCCTTATCCCAACGCGTCCCCCGAGCAGGTCGAGAAGGAAGTCGCCATCCCCGCCGAACGGGAATTCAGAACGATCCCGGGCGTCCGCAGAATCTTATCGTCCTCGGACAGCGGCGGCTGCTATATGATGCTGCGGTTCGAATGGCACACCGACATGTCCGCGGCGACGGCGGATGTCCGCGACCGGCTTGAACGGCTCAAGCTCAAACTCCCGAAGGACGTCGACCGGGTCTATCTCCGGAAATACTCGACGCAGGACTGGGACGTGATGCGGCTGGCGTTGTTCCGGGAGCAAAACCAGGCGGAACTGGGGCGTCTCGCGCGGACGATGGTTCGTTCGCGCCTGATGCGCGTTCCGGGCGTGGCCGAGGTCGAAGTTTCCGGGAGCAACCTCGAGAACGTCTACGTGGCGTTCAATCAGGATAAGCTCAGAAGCCTGAACCTGCCCATCTATTCGGTCATTACGACGCTGCAAACCAGCAGCCTCAACATCACGTTGGGGCGCCTCACCGACGGCGAAGCCCGGTTTTATGTGCGGGCCATGGGCGAGCTCGAGTCGGCCAAGCAGCTTGAAGACATCGTCATCGGCCCGAACGGCATCCGGCTTAAAGACGTGGCGGACGTGCACGTCAACGCGCCCCCGGCCACCGCCAGTTTTCAAATTGACGGCAAGCGCGGCGTGTTCATGCGCATCCTCAAGGAGTCCGGGGCCAACACCGTGGTTGTGTGCAATGCCATCAAGAAAGAGATTAAAAAGCTGACGGCGGAGCCGGAAATAGCCGGGATGGAGATGCAGGTGTTTCACGATCAATCGAAAATCATCTACTTTGCGTTGAACGGCCTGTACTACTCGGGCACGTACGGGCTTGCGGTGGCGCTGCTGGTGTTATTCCTGTTCCTCCGTCGGATCCGGCCGACGATGCTGGTTGCGCTGACGACGCCGATCTCGCTGCTGGCGGCGCTTGTCTATCTTTATTTTCGCGGCGGCAGCCTCAACTGGGTCACCATCGCCTCGATGATCGTGTCGCTCGGGATGCTTGTGGACAACGCGATCGTCGTCATGGAAAACATCCACCGCCACAACCAGATGAGCCCCGACAGAGTCGCCAACGCCATCAAGGGCGGGTCGGAAGTGGCCATGGCCATCACGGCCTCGACCCTGACGACGATCGTGGTGTTCATCCCGGTTTTTTACCTCGAGGCGGGCGAGTTGACGTTCGGGATGCGTGAATTCGCGGGGCCGGTGAGCGTGTCGCTGCTGGCCAGCCTCGTGCTCGCGCTCACGCTCATCCCGCTGGCGGAAAGCCGCATGACCGAGCGCCGCCATCACCCGATCTACAAGCTGTGCCAGCGGATCGCCGGGCGGCGGAACGGTGGGCCGAGCCTGTCGGCGCGCGCGGCAAGCCGGGTCCGGAACTGGCACCCGGTGAGGGCGCTGATTGTCCAGTACGGCCGGTTTGTGGGGGTGATTCTCGAGCGTCGTGTGGCGTCGAGCATGGCGGTGGCCATCATGCTTGCGGCGACGTATTTCATCCCGTTTCAGCGCGTCGGCACGCAGCAGATGCCGGACCTGGATTCGCGGGAAGCCCAGGTCACGGTTAATTTCGAGCGAAACTACGACCACCAGATGGCTACGGAGATTTTCACCAAGCTTACCAACATCGTCGAGGCCCAACGTGAACAACTCGGCATCCGAAACCTCTACGTCGACTATGGGGCGTGGGGCGGTGTGATCCGGGCGTTCCTCGTCCAGCAGGACGACCTGCCCCCAGGCGAAACCATCCCCTACACCACCGCGGAAGTCCGCGACATTTTTTCACAGCAACTGCCGGCGTATGTGCCGGGCGGCCGGATCCAGTGCGGCGTCGCTCAGACGACCCCCGTACAGGCGCAAAACGTCAGCCTGCTCGTGCGTGGCACCGACACAGAAACCGTGGCCGACGTGGCGGAAGATTTCAAGAAGCGGCTCGAGACGCTCCCCGAGGTCAAAGAGGTCCGGCTGGACCGGGAGTTGCGGCAGCAGGAAATCCAATTGGCCATCGACGGGCCGCTCGCGACGCGGTCCGGGCTGAATCCTTACGTGATCGCGCGCACGGTGGATTTCGCGCTGCGTGGCACGCGGCTGCCCTACCTCAAGAAAAAGGGGTTCGAGATCCCCGTGCACGCCCAACTCTCGAGCGAAGACAGAAAAACCAAATCCGATCTCGAGAACCTCGCCGTCATCGGGCGCACGGGCCTGATCCCGCTCAACAACGTCACCACGATGGCGCGCGCCAAGGCGCCCCAGTCGCTCCAGCGCGACAACGGCAAGAGCGTGATCAACATCTCCGCGTCCATCTTCACCAAAGACCTCGCTCACATGCAAAAGGAAATCGAGCGGCTGATCGACTCATTCCAATTGCCTCGAGGGTACTCGATTGAGATGGGGCAGGAGATCAGCGAAATGCAAACAACCGTCGAGAACGTCAAGCAGGCGCTTGTGTTCGCGATCACGCTGGTTTACCTGGTGATGGCGGCGCTGTTCGAGTCGTTCCTGCTGCCGCTGTCCATTCTGACCACGGTGCCGATGGCCTTTATCGGCATCTACTGGGTGATGTACCTCACCGGCACACCCATGGACAACGTCTCGTACATTGGCTCGATCCTGATGTGCGGCATCATCGTCAACAACGGCATCGTCATTGTCGATCATATCAACCAACTGCGCAACGAAGGCTTGGAGCGAACCGCGGCCATCTGCCAGGCGGGCATCAACCGGTTCCGGCCCGTGATGATGACGGCCCTGACCACGATCCTGGCCTGCATCCCGATTGCGATTGGCTCCGGCGGCGGCCGCGATGCGCTCAACGGGCTCGGCAGGACGCTCGTCGGCGGGCTGTCGATGGGAACGTTCCTGACGCTGTTTCTGGTCCCTCTGTTTTACTCGCTCATCGACGATTTCAAGGAATGGGTGCTGCAGTACGCGGCGGGCCTGAGCCACGTGGCCGGCAGGCGCGCGCCCGCCGCCGATGCGCTGGTCACTTCACCACGAGATTGAGCAGCTTGCCCGGAACGTAAATCTCCTTGACGACCTGCTTGCCCTCGAGGTGCGGCGCCACCTTCGAGTCGGCCTGGGCGGCGGCGATCACCTCGTCTTTCCCGGCGTCTTTGGGCACGCGGAGGACACTGCGCAGCTTGCCGTTGACCTGCACCGGCACCTCGATGGTGTCGACGATCAACAGGGCCTCGTCGTGAACGGGCCACGGCTCGTACGCCAGCGTGTTGCCGTGGCCAAGCCGCTCCCATAACTCTTCGCCAATGTGCGGGGCAAACGCCGACAGCACCAGCACGAACCGATCGGCCCAGGGTTTCTCGATGGGGCCGGATTTCATCGCCGCGTTCACGAATTCCATCATCCGCGCGATAGCCGTGTTGAACTGGAGGTTTTCGATGCCGGCCGTGACTTCCTTGATGGTGTAGTGGAGCACGCGCAGCATCTCGCGGTCGCCGCCCGACTCGACGATCCGCGGATGCAGCGACCCGTCGTCCGCCACAAACAACGACCAAACCCGCTTGATAAACCGGTGCACGCCCTGGATGCCCTCGTCGGTCCAGGGTTTGTCGCGTTCGAGCGGGCCCATGAACATCTCGTAGAGGCGCATCGAATCCGCCCCGTACGACTCGACGACCGCGTCCGGGTTCACCACGTTGTACCGCGACTTGCTCATTTTCTCGACCTGCACGTTGAGCGGCGCGTTCTGGCCTTTGACGTAATACAGTTCGCCGCGTTTTTCGACCTGCTCGGGGTAGTAATACTTGCCGGCGTCGTCCTGGTAGGAGTAGGCGAGGATCATGCCCTGGTTGAACAGCTTCATGAACGGCTCTTTGGTCGAGACCACCCCGGCGTCGTACAGCACCTTGTGCCAGAACCGCGCGTAGAGAAGGTGCAGCACCGCATGTTCCGCGCCGCCGATGTACAGGTCCACGGGCATCCAGTATTTCTCCGCCTCGGCGCTCCACGCGGCCTCGTCGTTGAGCGGGTCGCAGAACCGCAGGAAGTACCAGCACGACCCCGCCCACTGCGGCATTGTGTTGGTTTCGCGCATGGCCGGCTTGCCGGTCTCTGGGTCGGTCGTGCGCACCCAGTCGACGGCGCGTGCCAGCGGGGGCTCGCCCTCGGCGGTCGGTTTGTACTCGTCGAGCACGGGCAACATGACGGGCAGGTCTTTGAGCGGCACCACGCGCACCGTCCCGTCCTCGAGCGTCAGGAGCGGGAACGGCTCGCCCCAGTAGCGCTGGCGCGAGAACAGCCAATCGCGCAGCCGGTAATTCACCGTGCCCCGGCCAAGCTGCCTCTGTTCAAGCCATTTCGAGATCTTCTTCTTGGCTTCCGACACGTTCAGGCCGTTGAGCAGCGGCGAATTCACGAGGATGCCGTCGCCCGTGTAGGCTTCGGCCGAGATGTCGCCGCCGCTGATTACCTCGATGATGGGCAGGTCGAACTTTTTGGCGAACTCGTAGTCGCGCGTGTCGTGCGCAGGAACCGCCATGATGGCGCCGTAACCGTATTCGGCCAGGACGTAATCCGCCACCCAGATCGGGACCTCGGCCCCGTTCACCGGGTTCACCGCAAACGCGCCCGTGAACACGCCCGTTTTCTCGCGCTCCTCGCGCATCCGGTCCTGTGCGCTCCGTTTGGATGCCTGCGCCACGTACGCCTCGACCGCGGGCCGCTGAGCCGGCGTGGCGACCTCGAGCGTCAGCGGGTGCTCGGGCGCCAGCACGCAATACGTCGCCCCGAACAGCGTGTCCGGCCGCGTCGTGAAAATCATGAACTCCTTGTTTGTGCCCGCCACCTTGAACACGGCGTCGGCCCCTTCGCTACGGCCGATCCACTCGCGCTGCATCGCCTTGACGCCTTCCGGCCAGTCAAGTTCCGCCAAATCCTCCAGCAGCTTCTCCGCATACGCCGTGATCTTCAGCATCCACTGCCGCATCAGGCGCTTCTCGACCGCGTCGCCCGTCTCGACGTACTTCCCGTCTTTCACTTCCTCGTTCGCCAGAACCGTCCCCAGCGCCGGGCACCAGTTCACCGCCGCCTCGGTCTGGTAGGCCAGCCCGCGCTCGAACATGACCTCGAAAATCCACTGCGTCCACTTGAAGTACTTGGGGTCGGTGGTGTTGATTTCTCGGTCCCAATCGTAGGAAAGGCCGAGCGCCTGAATCTGGGCTCGAAAGACATCACAATTCCGATTTGTAATTACAGCCGGTTGCTCGCCCGTTCGAACCGCATGACGCTCCGCCGGCAACCCAAACGCGTCCCAACCCATGGGATGCAACACGTTAAACCCCTTCATGCGCTTGTACCGGGCGAGAATGTCGGTGGCCGTATAGCCTTCCGGGTGCCCCACGTGTAACCCGTCCCCGCTCGGATACGGGAACATGTCGAGGACGTAGAACTTGGGTTTTGACCGGTCTATTTCCGACTTGAATGTCTTGTTTTCAAGCCAATACGCCTGCCATTTCTTCTCGATACCGTGGAAATCGTACGCGCCGCTGTTCATCGGCAACTGCCTCCAATCACAAAAAGCCGTCTGACGAGTTCTGTAAATAGTCTTGAATATAGCACATTTATGCATGCTGTTTCCCGTCCGCAACAGTGTTGAAAATTGACAGTGGTGTCCATTATTTCCATTGACAAAGAACGGGGTTCGGTGTTAACTTGATGATGAGGCAGGATTATGTTTTGGTGCGGGACTCGTTTTGCGGGAGTGGCCCGAATGGGCGGGGATCCGAAAGAGACCAAGGAAAGGAGAGAAAGAATTCAGACTGAGCAGGAGTGGCGCAAAAGTGCCGAGGGCGTAAAGACGCCGGCATAATAGCGTGGGACATACACAAGAAGAGTAAACGTAGTAACAACGTATAAGGAATCACAAAATGAAGAGAAAAGGTTTTACGTTGATCGAGCTGTTGGTCGTAATTGCCATCATCGGTATTCTCGCGGCAATTCTGCTGCCAGCATTGGCGCGGGCCCGCGAAGCCGCTCGCCGCTCCTCATGCCAGAATAACCTCAAACAGATGGGCCTGGTGTTCAAGATGTACGCCAACGAGTCCAAAGGCGAAAAGTTCCCGCCCGCGAAGATGTTTACGTGTGAAGCAGACGGCGTGGTTAGTGTAAACACGAGTTTTGATGCCACTCCGGAGATGTCGTTCGTCTATCCGGAGTATCTGAGCGATCTTAACATTCTGATTTGCCCGTCGGACAGCGATGCCGACGCGAATCCCGGCGAGTGGAACATGAATGACGATCCGAACGAAGTTGTGCTGCTGTGCCGCGTGGGTGCGAAGTCGTACAACTACTATTCGTGGGCGATCATGGCCCAGGACATGATGGCGGAGGGCGTTGATGAAAACGATCCCGCTATCAATGACCTCACCGACGCTTTCTATGATGCGTCGTTCCTTATAGGCTTGGGTGGGGTCATCTCAGCCGTGGGGGCTGGCGATTTGAGCGTTTTCGAGGGAGACGTGAGCGAGGGTGATCTTACCGTTTACCGTCTCCGCGAAGGCATCGAGCGGTTCTTCATCACGGACATCAACAATCCGGCCGCTTCAGCCCTTGCCCAAAGCGAAGTGTGGATCATGTCCGACGACATGCAGTCCATCAACCCGAACA
>DATKVG010000155.1:0-19996 GCA_035530195.1 Bathyarchaeia archaeon
CCCGAACAGGTTGTCGACGACATAGCGCCAGTGGCAGAGCATATCAAGGATGATGCCGCCGCCTTCGGCTTTGCGGTAGTTCCAACTGGGCCGCTGCGCCGGCTGGTTCTCGCCGGTGAACACCCAGTAGCCGAACTCGCCGCGGACGGCCAAAATCTTGCCAAAGAAGCCCGTGTCGATGAGATATTTCAGCTTGCGGATGCCGGGCAGCCAGAGCTTGTCCTGCACGACGCCGTTTTTCACGCCCGCGGCTTCCGCCCGCTTGTACAGGTCCACCGCGTCCTCGAGCGTGGCCGCCGTGGGTTTTTCGCAATAGATGTGCTTGCCTTGCGCGACGGCTTTGGATACGCACTCGTGCCGCAGCAGCGTGGTCTGCGCGTCGAAATACACCGGGTAGTTCGAATCGCGCAACACCGCATCGAGGTCGGTCGTGTAGGGCAGGTTGCCATGTGCCCGCGCCAGCCGTTCGAGCTTGGCCTCGTTCCGGCCCACCAGGATCGGCTCTGGGATGATGGTCTCTTCCGCGCCCACGCGGACGCCGCCCTGCTCGCGTATGGCCAGAATCGACCGTACCAGGTGCTGGTTGGTCCCCATCCGGCCGGTCACGCCGTTCATAATGATGCCGATAGTGTGCGTCTTCATCAGTCGCTCCTTCCGCGTTCTCAGGACCTGACGATCCGAACCAGGATCACAAACGCCGCGAACACCGTCAAGCCCGTCAGCGCCACCGAACATACCAACTCGAACCACGCGCCCTGTTCCTGGCCCGCCTTTGCCCGCCAATATTTCCACCAGAACAGCGGGCACCATACCGCCATCATCAAAATGGCCACCGGCGCGCCAAACAGGACATAACCCAGCCTGTCCAGTAGGAAAAGGACGCCCCACAACGCCGCCAGCCCAACAAACGCCACGTCAAACAGCCTCTCCGCCCACCGTGTTATTCGCCAGACCATGTCGACCTCCTGTGCGATGCTTTTTTGAAGGGGACCATTGGGACCATTGAGACGGTTGCGACATACGGGGCGGTGGGGTCGAGCTCCTGCTCGACCGCGGCTTCAGCAGCCGGACTTGCGCTTCGAAAGCGCCACCGCCGCCGCCGCCCGGTCGCGCGGGAGCGCGACCCCACCGCTTCCAGTCTCTATTGGCCAGACTATGTTTCATCATTAAAACCGCGCTACCCACCTCACCTCGCCCGCCTGTTGGCACTTGAACCCGATCTGCAGCACGTTCCCTTCGGGACTCATCTCGCCCGTTGCCGGGCCCGCCGAAACCTCGATCCCTGTAAACTTGTACGGCGTGGGGACAAGCACGCGCAGCCGGTACTCCGTGTCCGCCACGCCTTCGAACATGCCGCTCAACGTCCGGCCCGCTTCGTCCCAGTCGAGTTCGCGGAAGTCGGTCGCGCCCATTGACCAGTGCCGGTCCGTCGACAAAAACATCGGGTGGTCTTCGTACGGGCGCAGCCCAAGCAGGCGCACCGACCCCGGGCCGACGTTCACGTCCAGCTTGTCTTGCGCGGTGCCGTAGAACGTGTCGCCCCAGAAATCGTAGACCGTGTACCGCCGCCGCTCGGCGAGCCCCAGCGGCGCAAACGACACGGGGATGGTCGCGGGCTCGCGCTCGTCCCAATTGAACACGCCCACGATCTGCCATTTGCCGATCGGGCTCTCGACGGGCAATGTCCAAATGGCCGGTTGCGCCCGCTCGAAAAAGTCGACGGGCCGCGCGGGTATCGACGACACCGGCAGCAGGCGCCGCAGCACCGAAACCTCCTCGGGTTTCAGATCGGTGAACGCGTTGCCGATCTTAACCACGCCGCCGGTCAAGGCCGCGCCCGTCAGCCACGCGACGCTCTGTTCGATGGTCAGTTCCGGCTGTTCGGTGACGCCCCAACGCGCCCGCTCGCTCGCGTGGTTGAAATACGCGCAGTCCTGGTCGGGCGCCCACAGGTGCGGCGCAAAAAAGTATCGGTGTGCGGCGTTGTTGAGCGTCTCAACGCAGCCCCACGGCCACCTGTCCGGCGATTTCCGCCAAATGGGGGCGCAATCGTTGCCAATCCGCATCCCGTCGACCACGGCCCCGTTGATGGCCATGGGCGGCATGCTCATCAGGAACTTGTCCGCATCCTCCCCAAACCCTTCGCGCACCGCCTGCATTCCCAGCCGGAACACCTCGACGTGCGTCAACTCCTTTTTCGCGCAGCCTTCCGCGAACAGCAGCCGGTACACGAAATCCGCCTCGACCAGCGCGTCAAACCCCCACTCGTGGCCGATCTTGCGGTACAGGTTGACGACATACGCATAAGCATCCGGCCGCGTTACATCCAGTAGCCGCTGGTTGTCGCCGATCAGTTGCCTGCCGAGCCCGCCCGCGTCGACGAGCCAGTCGGGATGGTCCTTGACGACCGGCGAGTCCGGGTCGATCGTAAACGGGTCGGTCCAGATGCCGGCGGTCATTCCGCGCGCGTGAACCTGATCCGCGAACCACTTCATGCCATGCGGAAACTTGGCCGGGTCCGGCTCCCAATTGCCGCGGGCGATTTGCCAGCCGTCATCGAGCGAGAAATGCGTCCACCCGTACCGTTTCAGGTGCCGGTCGATGAAATCCACCTCCGCCAGCATGGTGTCTTCGGTGATATCGGTGTGATACCGCGTGTTCCACGAGTCCCACCCGTGGGGCAGCGCGGCGCGCCGCGGTTTCACACCGCTAAACGCCGCCACAGCCCAGCCGAAACGCTCCAACGCTTCCATGGGCCGGTCCTCGCCCACGCTGACGTAGAAAACTTCCGACTCGAGACGCCCGCCCGGCTCGAGTTCAACCGGCGGGTCATACACGCACTGGCCGCGGAACACGTCTGCCATGTCCTGTGGCGAAGTTTCGCTGCGCGCCAGCCGCACGTGGGTGTGCGACTTCAGGCCCGTCAAAAAACCCGCAACCAGCATCCGGCCCGAAACCGGGTTCAACGCCGGCAGGTACCAGGCGCTCGTCACCGCGCCCGTGCCCAGCTTGCGAAACTCCGCCTCCTGCTGCGTCAGCGGGCCGTTATCCAGGACCACCGTCTCGCCGGTTCCCTGGCCGAGGCTCGCGTAACCTTTGTTCGGCTCGCCCACCGCGAACGGGTACAACGCCTTCACGTTCACCGGCTTCTTGCCCGTGTTTATGAAGGCCACTTGGACGGTGAAAAACGGCTGCGTGGGAAACGCTTGTATAACCCACTCGCAGGCGCCTTTCCGGAAGATGATCGAACTCCCCACGCCCAACGAGTTGTTCACCGGCTGCCGTTCCGTCAGTTTGCCTGATATGGGTAGCGGCTGCGGGCCATCCTCCCCCTCCAACTCCACCATCGGGTAAGCGTTGTCAAACACGCGCGCACCCGATATCAGCGTCACGTCCATCCGCCCATTCTTCTGGACACTCACCTCGTACACGGCCGTGTTCAAGCTCCGGTACTCGCGCGATGGGCGGTAGTCAAACCCCTGGGAAATCACCAAGGCCAAAACGCAAAAGAGTCTCATGGCGCCCTCCATCGGCAAGCGGAAATAGTTTACGCCTCCCCCGGACGTGTCTCAAATCGAAACACCTTTGGCCAAAACAGAGCGGTTTTGTAGGCCCGGTTTTCCAACCCGCGCTGCGAAAAAAGGGGACGCTGCACTTATTTCCGATGGCTGCGTGGTCCACGAATGACGGCATACATGGAAATAAGTGCAGCGTCCCCTTTTTTCGCAGCGGACGGATCGGGCGGCGCGGTCGTCTCGCCCGCGCCTACTCTTGGCACAGTTCTTGTTCCCTCACATATAATAGGGGCAAAGGAGCGTACAAAACATGAGACTCGACAAGCTCACCATCAAATCGCAGGAAGCCCTCGCCGAAGCCATGGAACTGGCGTCGCGGCACGGCCACCCGGAGATCACGTCGCTCCACATGCTCGACGCGCTCCTTGCGCAGGAAAAAGGGGCGGTCGCCTCGATTCTACAGCGGCTGGGCGTCCCGCCCGACCAACTCCGCGCCCAGATCGAGGGTCGTCTCACGACGCTGCCCAAGGTGTCCGGCGCCGTGGGCCAACCGCCGCTGGGTAGAGAGGCGCAGGCCGCGCTCGATGCCGGGTGGCGTGAAGCCCAGGCCATGAAAGACGAGTATCTGAGCACGGAACATATGCTGCTCGGGATGTTGGAGGCGAAGCGCGACCCGGCTGGCAAACTTTTGGCCGACGCCGGGATCACGCGCGACGCCCTGCTGGCCGCGCTGAAAGACGTCCGCGGCACCCAGCGCGTCACCGACCCCAACGCCGAGGAAACCTACGACGCGCTCGCCAAGTACAGCCGCGACCTCACCCAACTCGCCCGGGCCGGAAAACTCGATCCCGTCATTGGCCGCGACGACGAGATCCGTCGGGTCGTCCAAGTGCTGTCGCGCAGAACGAAAAACAACCCCGTTTTGATTGGCGAGCCCGGCGTTGGAAAAACGGCCATTGTCGAAGGGCTGGCGCAGCGGATTGTCGCGGGCGACGTGCCGGAGAGCCTCAAGAACAAACGGCTGGCCGTACTCGACCTGGGCGCGCTCGTGGCGGGCGCGAAGTTCCGGGGCGAGTTCGAGGAACGGCTCAAAGCCGTCCTCCGCGAAGTCACCGAAAGCGCCGGCAACATCATCTTGTTTATCGACGAACTCCACACGCTGGTTGGCGCGGGCGCGGCCGAGGGCGCCATGGATGCGTCGAACATGCTGAAACCGGCCCTGGCGCGGGGCGAGCTTCACTGCATCGGGGCTACCACGCTCAACGAGTATAAGAAACGGATCGAAAAAGACCCCGCGCTCGAACGTCGGTTTCAGCCGGTGCTCGTTAAGGAGCCGTCGGTTGAAGACACGATTGCCATTCTGCGCGGGCTCAAGGAGCGGTACGAGGTCCACCACGGCGTACGCATCCAGGATTCCGCCATTATCGCGGCCGTCATGCTCAGCAACCGGTATATCAGCGACCGGTTCCTCCCCGACAAGGCCATCGACCTCATCGACGAAGCCGCGTCGCGCCTGCGGATCGAGATCGATTCGATGCCGTATGAAATCGACATCCTCGACCGCCGTATCCGCCAACTCGAAATCGAGCTGCTTGCCCTGCGTAAGGAAAAAGGCAAGAACGCCCAGGAAAAAGTCGGCGACATGGAAAAAGACATCGCCGACCTCCGCGAAGAAGTCTCCGCCAAGAAATCGCAATGGCAGGCGGAAAAAGAGGTGATTGAAACCATCCGCCGTCTTAACAGCGAGACTGAAGAGGCACATCGGCAGGAAGAGATCGCCGAACGAAACGGCGACCTCGCTAAAGTCGCACAAATCCGATACGGAACCGTCGCGGACCTCCAGAAAAAAGTCCAGGATCAGAACAAAAAGCTTGCCGAAGTCCAGAAGGCCGGCAGTTTCCTCACCGAGGAAGTCACGGAAGAACGCGTGGCCAAGATCGTCTCGAGCTGGACCGGCATTCCCGTCGACAAAATGATGGAAGGCGAGATGGGCAAACTGCTCAAGCTCGAAGAACGGCTTGGCGAACGGGTGGTTGGCCAGGAAGAAGGCATCCGGGTGGTGTCGGATGCGGTGCGCAGGGCGCGGGCCGGGTTGAAAGAGCCGAACCGGCCCATTGGCTCGTTCATTTTCCTCGGCCCCACGGGCGTCGGCAAGACGGAACTGGCGCGGGCGCTGGCCGAAGTGTTGTTTGACGACGAGAACGCAATGGTGCGGCTGGACATGTCGGAGTATATGGAAAGACACTCGGTCGCCAGGCTGATTGGCGCGCCCCCCGGGTATGTCGGGTACGAAGAAGGCGGCCAACTCACGGAAACCATTCGGCGGCGACCGTACAGCGTTATACTTCTTGACGAGATCGAGAAGGCTCATTCCGATGTGTTTAATGTGCTTCTACAACTGCTCGATGACGGGCGGCTGACGGATGGGCAGGGGCGTACGGTGGACTTCAAGAACACCGTCGTCATCATGACGTCCAATCTCGGCAGCGAGTTGTTTCAACAAGGCGCCGGTGAGGCGTCAGCGCAGCCGGATTCGGAAACGATGATGCGCGTGTTGCGCGCCCATTTCCGGCCCGAATTCCTCAACCGCGTCGACGACATCGTGGTTTTCCATCAGCTCACACGGGACCACATCCGGCGGATCGTCGATGTCCAGATGCGCCGCGTGGCCAAGCGGCTGGCCGACAAACATATCGCGATAGAATTGAACGACAACGCCAGGGAATTCCTCGCCCAGCAGGGTTACGACCCGGCATACGGCGCACGGCCTCTAAAACGAGTCATACAAAGGCTCGTGCTCGACCCGCTCGCCATGGAAATCCTGGCCGGTAAAATCCGAGAAGATTCTCGGGTTGCCATCTCAGAGGAAGGCGGTCGGCTCCAGTTTCATACCCAGTCGGGGAAAGTGGCCTAACGCGGCAGTTGACGTTGCAGCAGTCTAATTGTCCGTTATCCCAATTGTCGCAATTGTCGCAATTGCCCCACTGGTTTTTTGAAAAAAGCGCAACGCGTTTAGCAGTGGGTGTTGATTATCCTAAGTCATTCTCTTTCTTGCTCCGGCGAGTTCGCGGGCGTAATCCTGGAGCGTCGCGTAATCGGCGAGGTCGGAAAAACTGCAAAGGCTGTGCATGGCGGCGCTGGTAGTGCTGATGCCGCTTTCGACGACGGCCGCGATCGGGTTCAACCCCCCGCACACGATCAGGCCCACGCAGCCCTGCGCCACGGGGATATCGAGCAGCGGCTGGTTCGGCAACCCGACCGCCATCAGCCCGCCCAGACCCACTTTCTCGCAAAGGCGCGACAGCCGCCGCACTTCCGGCAGCGCCACCGTCGGCACTTCCCGGAAACTTGCCCCGATGATGCCCGAACCCGTCCGTGCCGCCTGCGCAACGCTCGTCATATGGCCCCGGATGAAGATCTCGAGCGGATCGAGCGATGTGCCGTCGTAGTTGATAATCTGGGTGAACCGTTTTGGCTGGCCGTTCTCGATTTGCAGCAGCCCGCCAAACCTGGACCGTGTCGGCACGCATGCCCGCTGAAATACCCCGTTGATGCTTACGCTGCACAGCGTGCCTATCATCACACGGCCCTTGGGCACATGCACCGCACCGATCACCTCGCCCGGACGACCCATCACAAGCCGCCGGCCCATTCCCAGGTTCGCGTGGTACACCTTCATGATCTGCCGAATCGCCGACGCCGTATCCGAAACCGGCACCGTTGACATGTTCAGAATGATCGTGCCCTCGAGCGACTCCGGGTCGAACGTCATCTGGTAGGCCAGCGTGTTCACCCGCGACGCCACAAAACCTACCTTGTCGATCACCAGCGCGCTGTCCGCTTCCTGCCGGCCCGCGGCGGTCAGGCTCCGGCCCCGCCGCCCGAGGTTTTGCGTCCACCCGTTCGAGTCGGCCTGCACCAGGTAACCGCGGACCGCCCGCTCGCTCAGCATCGTGCCCGCCACCGCCAATTCCTGCGCGATTCGCTCCGCGCCCAACGGGCCCAGCGCGTTCCGCAGCACCCGCAAAATGGCCACCATGTTCCGGTGCGTCTTTATCTCCAAGAGAGCCGTCCTCCTCGCTTCGGACGATCGGTCCGATCGGTCTGATCCGTCCGATCCGTCTTACGGGACCCATTCTATCAGCCCATCCTCGCCTCTTTCAAGTAAAAACCGGCAAAATTGCCGGTTGGGCAAGTCCACCCTCCAGTGGCCGGTCCAGACTTCAAGAAAGCGCCCTGGTTTGGCGCCGCTTTTAGAAGCCCACAAAAAGGGCGGATTTGCGGCCGGTGCTTTTCGCTTGACATTGCCCCCGCCCATTGAATACAATCTGTCTAACCGGCGAATAGGTGCCGGTACGGGACTTGTCCTGGAAATCCACGAATTGACCGCAAAACCAGCGGCGTTCGTGCCACCAGGTGCGGCGCCCGGACTTAAACCTGCGCACAAGGTGGGCTGAAGCGCAAGGAGGAATGGTTGTGTCTTACGTGAACGATGTGCTGAACCTGGTCATCCGGCGGAACCCGGCCGAACCGGAATTCCACCAGGCCGTGCGGGAAGTGCTTGAAAGCCTTGAACCGGTGCTGGAACGTCACCCCGAATACCAGAAACACTGTATCCTCGAGCGAATCACCGAGCCCGAGCGTGTCATCATGTTCCGCGTGCCTTGGATGGATGACAAAGGCGACGTGCGGGTCGAGCGCGGATTCCGTATCGAGTTCAACAGCGCCATCGGCCCGTACAAGGGCGGCCTGCGGTTCCACCCGACGGTTTACCTCGGGATCCTGAAGTTCCTCGCGTTTGAACAGGTGTTCAAGAACTCGCTCACCACGCTGCCGATGGGCGGCGGCAAGGGCGGGTCGGACTTCGATCCCAAGGGCAAGTCGGATTCCGAAGTCATGCGGTTCTGCCAGAGTTTTATGACTGAACTGGCCAGGCATATCGGGCCGGACACCGACGTGCCGGCCGGCGACATCGGCGTGGGCGGGCGCGAAATCGGTTATCTGTTCGGCCAGTACAAGCGGCTCAGGAACGAGTTTACCGGCGTCCTCACGGGCAAGGGGCTGAACTGGGGCGGGTCGCTCATCCGGCCTGAGGCCACCGGTTATGGCTGCACGTATTTTGCCCAGGAAATGCTCGTGACGCGCGGCCAGTCCATTGAAGGCAAAGTCTGCACCGTCAGCGGGTCCGGAAACGTCGCCCAGTACACCGTCGAGAAGATCAACCAGCTCGGCGGCAAATGCGTCAGCCTGTCCGACTCCAGCGGGACCATCTACGACCCCGCCGGCATCAATGAAGAGAAGCTCGAGTTCGTGATGGAGCTCAAGAACGTCCGGCGCGGGCGCATCAAAGAGTACGCCGACAAGTTTTCCGGCGTGCAGTACCGCGAAGGCGAGAAACCCTGGGGCATCACGTGCGACTGCGCGTTCCCGTCGGCCACGCAGAACGAGATCAACCGCGAAGACGCCACGAAGCTCGTCAAAAACGGGTGCATACTGGTGTCCGAGGGCGCCAATATGCCGACTGACCCCGAGGGCGTTAAAGTGTTCCAAACCCACAAGATCCTCTACGGGCCCGGCAAGGCGGCCAACGGGGGCGGCGTCGCCGTGTCCGGCCTCGAGATGGCGCAGAACTCCCAGCACGTCATGTGGCCGCGCGAGGAAGTCGACAACCGGCTGCGCCAGATTATGAAGGCCATCCACGAGCAGGCCCATTCCACCGCGCAAGACTATGGCGACCCCGGAAACTACGTCAAAGGCGCGAACATCGCCGGGTTTGTCAAGGTGGCCAACGCCATGCTCGACCAAGGCCTCGTTTAATCCGAGTTGCTTTGCGTTACAATTGGACAGCAGGTTTACGGGTGGCCTTTCCTCCGAGGAAAGGCCACTCGTATTCTTGGAAAAACGCGGGCTGATACTTCCAACGCGGCTGTACCCGCTTTTTCGAGATATAATTAACCATACGCCAACCGGTGGAGAGAAACAGTGGCAACGGCGGACCAACAACTGAGCACCGGCGTTTGCGGGCTGGACAGAGTTCTCAAAGGGCTTCTGCCGGGCGACAACGTCGTGTGGCAGATCGGTTCGATTGACGAATACGTGCCGTTTGTCCGGCCGTATTACGAGCGGGCCGTCGCACAAGGACGCAAAGTCGTCTACTTCCGGTTCGCCAAACACGAACCGCTCGTCCCCGAGGGCGCCGAGGGCGTTCAAATCCAACTGGTCCATCCTGAGGAAGGGTTTGAAACTTTTATCGACGAGATTCACGGCACGATCGAACAGACCGGCCGCGGGGCGTTCTATATCTTCGATTGCCTGTCCGACCTCGCCGTGGACTGGTACAGCGACCGGATGTTGGGCAACTTCTTCATGCTCACCTGCCCCTACCTCTACGACCTCGAGACCATCACCTACTTCGCCCTGCTGCGGGATTACCACAGCCTCCACGCCACCACGCCCATCTCCGAAACCACCCAGCTCTTCCTCGACGTGTACCGCCACAACGGCAAGATCTACCTCCACCCGCTCAAGGTCCAGCACCGGTATGGCCCCACCATGCACATGCTCCACGTCTGGGAAGGCGACTCATTCCTGCCCGTCACCGAAAGCCATACGACCAGCGACGTGCTTGCGTCCGCCATGCGGTCGCCGCTCGAGTCGGCCTCGTCGCGGCTGGGCATGTGGTACCGCACGTTTCTTCAGGCCGAGCAAACTCAGGCGGCCGTTCAAAAAGGCTGCGGCGACCCCGCTCAAGCCCGAGCGTTATTCCAGCGCATGCTCAGGATGATCGTCTCGCGCGACGCGCGCATGCTCGGCCTCGCCGAGAAACACCTCGCGCTCGACGGCCTGCTCGATGTCTGCAAGCGCATGATCGGCACCGGCCTCATCGGCGGGAAAAGCGTCGGCATGCTTCTCGCCCGCGCCATTCTCGAAAAATCACCCGACGGCGCCAGCAAGCCCTGGCGCGACCTGCTCGAGGTCCACGACTCGTTTTTCATCGGCTCCGACGTGTTCTACACCTACCTCGTCAGAAACGGCGTATGGTGGGTGCGGCAAAAACAGAAAAACCCCCAGACGTTCCTCGAAGGCTCCGAGACCGGGCGGCAGCGAATCCTGAGCGGCAGTTTCCCCGACTACATCGAGCGGCAGTTCGAGGAAATGCTCGACTATTTCGGCCAGTCGCCCATCATCGTGCGATCCTCGAGCCTGCTGGAAGACAACTTCGGAAACGCGTTTGCCGGCAAGTACGACAGCGTGTTCTGCGCAAACCAGGGGTCGCGTCACAAGCGGCTCGAGGATTTCATCTCCGCCGTCAGAACCATCTACGCAAGCACCATGAGCGAGCGGGCCCTCACCTACCGCGCACGAAGAAACCTCCTGCATTGCGACGAGCAGATGGCCCTGCTTGTTCAGCGGGTGTCAGGCGGCATCCACGGCAGCTATTTCTATCCCCACGTCGCGGGCGTGGCCTTCTCGTTCAACCCCTACGTCTGGAGCGAGTACATCGACCCCGAAGCGGGGATGCTCCGGCTCGTGTTCGGGCTGGGCACCCGCGCCGTCGACCGATCCGACGACGATTACACCCGGCTTGTTGCGCTCAACGCGCCCGAACGCAGGCCCGAGTCCGATTATGAAAAAGTGCGCCAGCATACCCAGCGAAAAGTCGACACCATCGATCTCGAAGGCAATTTGCTGACCGCCACCGATTTCGCGTCTGCCGCCGCCGAAGCCGCCGCCGGAGCCACGCCCAACCTCCCGCTTAACCTATTCGCGTCGCGTGACGAGGCCGCCGAACAGTTCGCTCGCGAAAGAGGGACGCGCCCGGCCTTCCCGTGGATGCTCACGTTCGACGAACTCCTCTCGAACACGCCCTTCGTCGAAGACATGCGCCGGATGCTCAGGCTCCTGCACGAAGCCTACGACTACCCGGTGGACGTCGAGTTCACCGCCAATTTCGTCAACAACACCGATTACCGCTTTAACCTCGTCCAATGCCGGCCACTCCAGGTCAGGGGAAATGCCGCCGATTTCGCCGCCGTCTCCGCACCGCCGGAACACATCAAGAATGAAAATATCCTGTTCCGCAGCAGTGGGGCCGTCATTGGGCAGAGCCGCGTCGACACCATTACGCGCCTCATCTACGTTGTCCCCGAAACCTATAGCCAACTGCCCGTCAGGGACCGCTACACCGTGGCCAGACTGATCGGCCAGGCCGCCCACGCCATCGAGCCGCAAAAGCCCGAGACGATCATGCTGATGGGCCCCGGCCGGTGGGGAACCACCACGCCGTCGCTCGGGGTGCCGGTCTCGTTCGCCGAAATCAACACGGTCTCCGTCATCTGCGAAATTGTTGCCATGCGGGAAGACCTCATCCCGGATGTGTCTCTCGGCACCCATTTCTTCAGCGACCTCGTCGAGATGGACATCCTCTACCTCGCGCTGTTTCCCAACCGCGAGGGAAACAGTCTCAACCAGAAGTTTTTTGACAAAGCCCCCAACAGGCTTCTCGAACTCGTCCCCCGCGCATCAACCTACGCCCACGTCATCAAGGTCATCGACCGGCCACGCGAACACGACTGGCGCGTCATAAAACTCAACGCAAACACACTCAACCAGAAAGCCGTCTGCTACCTCGACCACGGCGACAAAGGCATCTGACCCGTTAGATCGAAGAGGAAAGGCCCAGATCTTTCTTCCGATCCTCCCATTCTCCTCCGTCGTCCCGGCCATCCGCACCGACGCTGTAGACGACGAAACCGTCGCCTTCCCGCCGGTATATCGGCGGGCTGCCCGTGAACGGATCCGCCGGGATGTTCTGCAAATAATCCGGCGCCAGCGCGGCCAGATCCGCCGGATACTCGCCCCGCGCCTGTTTGTACTGCTTAAGCGCGACCGCCACCTGCCCCGCCCGCGCCATCCCGATGCCCTTGTCAAAGGTGATCATCGCGCCGCCAAGCGCCGGCCGCAGGATGTCGGCCAGGATCCGATGCTGCACCAGGAACGAGGCCACAAATCCCGGCTTCGTCGAACTCTTATGCCCCGCCGGCCCAACCTCCGCGCTGAATCGCGCCACTTGCCGCGCGTGCAATTGGTCGTCCTGCTCGCGCATGATGTTCACCGCTTCCGTTTCCAGGTCGAGGCAAGCCATCTGGTTCAGCACCAGCAACGGCCGCGGAAACATCCCTTTGTAATACGACGTGATGGTGTCTGCAAAGCAACGTTCGCCCTCAAAGAAGATCCCGGTTTTTGACCTGTCCGCGGCTACGGCGAGTTCCGCCATGAAATCCGCGGGCACCGGATCGGGCAGCGGCAGTTCGCACAGCAACACGTTCAGTGCGCGCACCATCGTGCTTTTCCCCGCAGTGCCCACCAGCCCCGCCACAGATAGCGGATCGTTGTTCGTGTCGTTGGCCAGATGCAGCCCGACCGTCAGCCAATGGTAGGCGCCCGCCGGATTGCCATGACGCCCTTCCCACACCGCCCGAAACGCCGACAGCCGCGCCAGCTCCCTGATCGGCGCCAGTTTCGGCAACAACACGGCCGACACGGCCCCCGGGTCTGAAAGAATTTCCGGCGGCGCGTCATACTCGCCAAACTGGCAGGAAGGCCGCGCGCAAGCCTCTTCAATTGCCTCAAAAACTCTCGCGTTGGCCGCAAAGAAGTTTCCAAGCCGCGCCTCTTCTTCGGGCGTGGGCAGTTGGGCACACCCACTCGCGCCGATGTACCGGCCGTAGGCGTCTTCCCATTTCGACCGCGCGTCTTCCGTCTCTTTGGCCGGCGGCCCCGCGTATCCATGCGCCAACGACGCCGCGTATTCATACACGACCGCGGCGTTCGTCCCTTCATCGATCTTCAAGTCAAAATCACGCAGGCTCAGGTGACCGCCGGCCGCCAGGATCGATTCACGCTGCGCCGCCAGTTTCCCCAAAAGGACCTGGTCCGCAACCTTGTAGGCGATCGCCAGCCCAATCACGATCGTCAAGGTTATCCGCCAGTGGCGGATCGGACTGAAAAGAAACCGCCCCACTTTCCTCAGCATGCTAGCCTCCTTTTCGGCCTCTTGTCCACAGTGTCCACGATGTCCACTAGGTCCACTAGGTCCACTTTGTCCACTCGCCAAGTTCCACCGAGAGCAGCTTCACATGCCGGCGAGTTGATGGATAACCCTGCGGCAACGGCATCGGCATCCGCGGATGCAGCAGCGCGCGAGCTACCAGCCCCATCTCGGCCCCCTCATCCCGCGCCGTTACGCCCGAGGCTGCCGCCGCAACGCGCGCCATACGCTCCGCCGTCCGCGCTTCCTGCACGTGCGCCCAGGCGAGAGTCGCCACCAGCGCCGCGATCGCCCAACGCAGCACCGCCTCCGACCTCTCCCGCCGCCGTTGCGCCGCCACCGCCGTCACCACACGCCCACGCAACGATTCGGGCGGCGCCGCCAACCTCCGCCGGGCCAGGTTCGCTTCAAAGTCCGTCATCGTTTGCCCGCTCCTTTCCCGACCAACCTCTCCCGCAGCTTGTCCATTGCGTACCGGTACCGGCTCGCGGCCGTATCCTGGCTGACTCCAGTAACCAGGCCGATCTGGCCGAACGTCATGCCTTCATACACCTTCAGCAATACCACTTCGCGCTGATCCAGCGGCAATCCCCGAAGCGCCGCCTCGAGCCCTTCCAACTCCTGGTCCCGGCGTTCCTGCGGCCGCTCGAACAGGCGTGCCTCACCGGAGAATGCCGCGTGCTTCCAAAACCGCAGCCGCCGTTTGCGTAACCGGCTGAACGCCTCGTTCCGGATGCTGCGCAGCAGATAATGGCGCGGGTTGACCGGCATCCGATCCGAAGTGCACACCTTCACGAAAACATCCTGCACGGCGTCTTCCGCCTCCTCGGGAAAGCCCAGCAGCGCCAACGCATACGAATACATGCTGGCCGCGTGCGCGTCATAAAGCGCACCGACCCAATCCGTCTTTCGCCTCGGCAAATCTCCCCTCCCATCCATCTTAAAGACGCGCCACCGTCCGCATTTTGTCTACGTTGGGACGCTCCCCGGCCGCGCTTCCCAGCGCGCTTTGTGTGGGGTGTCCCACTTTTGGCACGTTGGGATGCCCGCCCGCGTTGCGGGCGGTGCGCTCTTACCGTTGTGGTGCAGGTGTCTCGCCTGCATCGGACCGTTTCCCTGGCTTATCTGTCGGTGTCTGTCCGTGCAGGTCCGTGTTAGTCCGTGCAGGCTTCCTCGCGTCGGGCTTCTCCGTCTCCGCCGGCGGGTCGGGCACAAACAGCATCGAGATCGAGTTCACGCAATGGCGAGTGTTTTTGGGCGTCAGCCGCTCGCCGGTGAACACGTGCCCGAGATGCGCGCCGCACCGCGCACACAGGATTTCCGTCCGTTGCCCGTCGGCGTCGACCTGGCGGCGCACGGCGCCCGGGATCTCATCGTCGAAACTCGGCCAGCCGCACCCCGAATC
Source organism: Bathyarchaeia archaeon (assembly GCA_035530195.1). GTDB lineage: Bacteria > Hydrogenedentota > Hydrogenedentia > Hydrogenedentales > SLHB01 > JAPLKX01. Next base: position 14,972 of record DATKVG010000155.1, read on the forward strand.
GAACTTCATCTCGGACCGGTACAGCGGCTGTTCGCACCGCCGGCACACGTACGTCCCCTTCTGCGTGAAATGATCATACTCGCCTGAAAACGGCGCTTCCGTCCCCTTGTGCACGATCACCCGCGCCTCTTCCGGCGTCAACGGGTTCAGTTTCATCGGACCTCCAAAAGCGGCGGGCAGCAACACGGCTGCCGCGCACGCAATAATAACCACAGCGCCAACGCGCGCCAAACTGCTCATGACCAAAACCTCCCAAAGTTGTCGCTCCACCTATTGTACCCGGCAGCAACCATCCCGGGGCGTGTTGTCTTGCCAAACCAACAGACCTCGGCCATTATGGCCCCCTTGCAGCGAAGACGCCTGCCTCGACCGCAGCGTCGACGCCTTCGAGTACTACAAAGAAACTGCGGCTGATGAGTGTCTCCGTCTCCTGAGCGCGCAAACCCCCGCCACAATTATTTGCATTATTCGCAGCCATTCAGCACAATACGCGCGCCGTGCCGTATGCTAAGGCTTGACGGGGGGAAATGACATGACAAACGCAAACCTGCAGCCCGAAGCGCCGCCGTGCCCAAGGCGCAAATTCCCCTGGCTGCCGGTCTTATTCGTCGCATTTCTCATATGCAACTGGGCGCTCGTCGCCTCCATGTACCTGCTGAGGGTTCCCGACTACATCACCGCCGAGTCGTCCTCGATAGGGATATCAATCGCAACCATCAGCCTCATCCTCGTTGCCTTCGGCGCGATTGCGGTGAGCACGCGCGAGGTCGATCTCAAGGCCCTGTGGCCCTCTCTCTACGCGGCCGCGGGGCTCGCGCTTTTCGCCAGGTTTCTCTACTTTGCGCTGTATCCGGTGGGCGCGTGGCCGGGGCTGTGGCCGGCGCTGCCCGGCGAGTGGGAACGGGCCGTTGCCAGTTCCCTCGTCTACGCCGCCGAGATGATCCTCGTGGCGGGTTTCTGCCGGGTGATGTTTGCGCTCCGCAACAACCTCACCCGCCTGAAAGCCGAGCAGAAGCGCCTCGAACAAGAGCAGGCGGCCCACAAGCAGTCCCAGGAGCAGGGCCGGCGGCTCGAACAGCAGCTTCTCCAGGCGCAGAAGATGGAGTCGATCGGCCGCCTCGCCGGCGGCATCGCTCATGATCTCAACAACATGCTCACGCCGATCCTGGCTTACGCCAGCATGCTCGAGGCCAACATCGCGCCCGACGATCCCGCCCGCGCCGACCTGCACGAGATCGCCACCGCCGCCGAACGCGCCCGCGACATCACCCAGCAACTCCTCGCGTTCGCACGCAAGCAGGCGCTCGAAATGAAACCGGTCAACCTCAACGAAATCATCGTCCGGTTTGAAAAAATCATGCGCAGTTCCCTGCGCGAGGACATCGAGGTCCGCGTCGACCTCGCCGCAACCGGCAATGTGGCCGCCGACGCCGGGCAAATCGAGCAGGTGATTATGAACCTCGTGCTCAACGCCCAGGACGCCATGCCTAACGGCGGAACCATCATGATCGAGAGCGCCGACGTGACCCTCGACCAGTCCTACGCCCAGGATCACGAAGAGGTTGTGCCGGGCCCGCACGTCATGCTCCTGGTCAGCGACACCGGCGAAGGTATGGACAAAGACACCTGCGACAAAATCTTTGAGCCGTTCTTCACCACAAAACGCACCGGGAAGGGCGTGGGCCTTGGGCTGTCCACCACGCACGGCATCGTCAAGCAGCATGGCGGAAGCATCTGGGTGTACAGCGAGCCGGGCAAAGGCACCACGTTCAAAATCTACTTCCCAAAATCCGATCGTGCGGCGGCTATCGTTGCGTCGCCCGGCCCCGTTGCCGCTACGCGTTTGCCGCGCGGGTCCGGCACCGTGCTGGTCGCCGAAGACAACGCGCAGGTGCGGGCCCTGGCCGCGCGCGTCCTGATCTCCAACGGCTACACCGTGCTCGAGGCCGTCGACGGCAAGTCCGCCATTCAAGCCGCCCAAGCCCACCCCGGCCAAATCACCCTGCTCGTCAGCGACGTGGTCATGCCCGACATGAACGGCAAAGTCCTCTACCAGTACCTCGCTGCCAAACGGCCCGGCCTCCGCGTCCTTTACATGTCCGGCTACAGCGACAACGTCATCGCGCATCACGGCGTGCTCGAGTCCAACGCCCACTTTATTCAGAAACCCTTTTCCATGGAAAACTTCCTGGCCAACGTCCACCAGGCGCTCTCCTGACGGCCGGTTTTTGGGTTTGTTGGATGGGTTTCACATGGCTACAAGGCAGCGGGATTGGCAACGGCATGAGCCAACTGACGTTTATCATCGCGTGTGCGGCGTTGAGTTTGTCCCTGAATTACGCCGGCTTCGCTGGTCTGGACGGCGCGGGCGAGACGACCGCCGCAGCACAGCCTTATCTTGGGCAGGAAATCCACGTAGGGTCGGCGTAGTTGAAACTGTCGTCAAACCGGTTGTACGGCAGTGAACCGCCGAGGTACATGGTGTCGCCCTCCACGCTGTACGACACGGATGACGGCGGTTGTTGCGTCAAGAGATACAGGATCATCTGTAACCCGTAGAGCGTTTCGGCCAGGTTCTCAGTTTCCTGTTCCGAGAGCGTGCCCCTTGTCATGATCTTGGCGGCTAAGTCCTGACACGCGGCCTGGTTGAAGGCCAAGAACCGGTTTCCCTCCGCCGTGGTATAGGTGCCGGTTAGCCACGCGCGCAATTGGGCAGACCAATCGGTCGCGGAAAACGTGCATTCCAAAGCAAATGTGACTCGGCCATCGTCGTAGAACTTGTAAATGCTTGCATCAGTTACCGTAATGCCCTGCTCAGAGTAAGACGTTTGACGGATCCAACTGTCTTCGCCACCGTCGTCTTCTTCAGGACACCCCGTAAGGATTACTCCAAATGCCGCGATCATTGCGACCAACCAGACACGTCCAACGTTACGCATCGCATTTCTCCTTTCTTCGCCTCTTAATTGCTTTCGTCCTGTAAGCCGGAGATACCGGCTCGCTGACTTTTCCAGTCAAAGATCTGCACTACGGAGCACAGGAATTGGAGTCAGGGTTGGTGTAATCAAAGTCATCATCAAACCGGCTATACCTGTTAGACAGAAAGCCCGTAAACGTTAACGTGTCTTCTTTCACACCATAAGGGCCCGTCACCATGCTTAGGGGAACGGCGTAAAACCAATCTGTCATCTCCGAGAATATCAGATCCAGGTCCACGTCCGCGTCCTCGGGGACGGCTCCTCGGATGATGCGTTTGGCGGCAACCTCTTCGCACTGTGTATCACTGAATGAAATCGTCACGACGCCGTCCGCTGTGCTGTACGAGCCAATCATCCACCAGCGCATCTCGGCGGACCAGCCGCTGCCGGACCACGCATAACCCATCATCCAGGCGGCCTTGCCGTCGTCAAAAAACTTGTAGATCTCATTCATTGAAAATGTAAAGTCTTGGCGCGGTTCAGAAAACTGGGTAATCCAACTGCCTCCGAGACCTCCTTTTCCGTCTTCTTCGGGACATCCCGCCAGCGTTATGCCAACCACCACCATGGTTACTGTGAGCAAAAGATGGCTGACTCTGCGCATCGTTTCTCCGCGCGTTATAGTTATTTCTGCCGTTCCATACCTGCTGGCAAAATTGCAGCAGAAAAAACACGCCCCAACTCGTCAAGGCAAAAAATCCCCGTTAGAAAAACGAATTACGGCTGGCAATTCCGTACATCGTGTATTAGGGCTCATACTTGAGTCGGTAAGATTATTTCAACACCGGCAGTGGAAAGTCAAACAGAAAGGTTTACAGCAGTGGCAGAACGTACGTTGACTTTCGCCAGATAGAGGCATAGATTATGTCTCTGTCTTGGATGCAGTACGTTTTGAAGCATCCTGCGCATGACGAGTTGGTCGGGCACTTCCGGACGGGGCGGAGGATGTCCGGCGGAGAGAATGGTTTCTGCGGTTTATGAGCCATGTCTGAATACTTGAATCAGACTTGGATGATTCGTTGAAAAACCTGGAGGCCAGAATCATGCGTTCCGCCCATAGTTCGAGAAGCACGTTTGGACTTGTTCTCCTGCCGCTGCTTGCCGTGGTTTGTTTGACCGGTTGCCCCGGAGGTGACAATGGCCCCCAGGCGGCGTTCAGCGGGTTTCCGATATCAGGCACAGCGCCGCTGAAGGTGACGTTCACAGATTCCTCCGGCGGCGCGGGCGAGTCTATTACGGGATGGGTGTGGAATTTCGGCGACGGCGCGACGGGCTCGGGCCAATACGCCTCGCACACCTACGTCAACCCAGGAACCTACACTGTCTCCCTGACAGTGACCACCTCTGCGGGCAGCGACACCGAAACCAAGACCGGCTACATTACGGTTGACCCCCCCACACCTCCGACGGCGTCGTTCAGCGCCTCGCCGATCAGCGGCACACTCCCATTGAACGTCGCCTTTACGGACCAATCAACGCCCGGCAGCGCCGCTATCACCGGGTGGTCCTGGAGCTTTGGAGATAGCGCAACAAGTACGAGCCACAACCCGGCGCACACCTACACAACCGTGGGGACCTATACCGTCTCATTGACCGTGACAACCTCGGTAGGCGCCGACACCGAGACCAAAGTTGATTTTATCTCCGTAGACAAAGGAATGCCGCTCGTCAGTGTCTGGCCAACCGCCACGTGCATCACGTACGGCCAACCCCTGGCCTCTTCGACACTCTCCGGCGGGACCGCTTCGGTAAGTGGTTGGTTCGCATTTGACGAGCCGGAAACGATGCCCGAGCACGGGGACTATCCCGCCCCCGTCACGTTCATGCCCTCAGATACGGCGAACTACAATACAGTGTCCGGAACGGTAGATATTCACGTCGGGCGGGGGGACGTCTGGTACGTCAAAATCGGCACGTCGGGCGACGGGTATTCATGGGCTACGGCGTTCGGAACGATCCAGGAGGGCGTGGATGCCGCATTTGCCGACTGCGGCGGTGAAGTATGGGTTGCTGCGGGCACCTACACCGCAGACGTGCCTCCCGACGG
>DATKVG010000156.1:0-2367 GCA_035530195.1 Bathyarchaeia archaeon
AGGAAGATTAGGAAGGCTATGAGGCCGGCGAGCCACAGGTGTTTATCGCGGTAGTATTTTCGTTGCGGCGTGAGCAATAGGGCCGCCGCGACGAGCCCGCCGAAAAAGGCCATGCTCAGTTTGTTCTCGAGGCCCAGCCCCGCCACCAGCCCGAACCACAGCCAGAGGCGGGCGTTGTCCGTCTTGATAATCCGCACCAGGATGTACGCCGCGATTGTCCAGAGCAGGTAGTCAATCGGGTTCATCGAGAAAAAGCTGCTCATGCCGAGGAACACCGGCGCGGCAATCACCGAAAGGCACGCAAGACCCTGCGCAAACCGCCCGCCGCCCAACTCCGCCGCGATCAGGCCCGCCATGAAAACCGTTCCGCCGCCCGCCAGAATGGCCGGCAGCCGGATCGCCAGGATCGAGTCGCCCAGCGTCGCCCGCACGATCGCCAGGATAAACGGGGCCAGCGGCGGCTGGTCCACGTAACCCCAGGACAGGTTCGCGGCGCAATCGAGGTAGTAGAACTCGTCGCGGAAATAGCCGTATGGGCCGAGGTAGAGGGTGCTGACGTGGATCAGGATTTTGAGCAGCGCGAATCCGCCAAGGAAGAGAACGAGCGGCCGGTATGAGACCGGTTTTACGTCAGACAAGTTGCGGCTCCACTCCAAACAGTTGACAGTAATCGGCCAGTTCTTTTTTGTAGTCGCCGTAGAAAAAGATCTGGTGGAAGCCCGGGTACGAGAGCAGCGGTGGATTGCCGTCGAGCTTCAAACTTACCGAGACGACGCACCCGCCGGACGGCGGCACGGAAATGTTTTCGTAGACGCTGCCGGCGGAAATGACCATGCTGGGCTTGGCTTCGGCCGATTGCGTGAGCCCAATGCACGCGACGGTTGCGCGTTGGCCTTCTTTCCAACGCGGCACAGGCACGGCGTCCCGATTGCCGTGGTGGTGCGAGAGGCGGAACGGCTCCGGCGGCGCGTTGAACCCGGCCAAGCGGGTGGGGCACGTGCAGTGCGCGCCGATCAGACAGTCATTGGCGGTGTCGGGAACGGGATCCTGTTGGAAGCCGGGCCGGTCGAACAGGTACATGACAAGCGCGTGCGTGATGCAGGCGCTGAGATCGGCCTCGCACGCGGCAGGGATGCCGCTGTCAAGCATGCGCGACCACGCGATGCACGGCAGGCTGACGTTGGTCTTGCCGAGCGCGCCCAGGCAGTCCATCGAGATGGCGTCGGCGCTTTCGCGTTCGAGGATCGTGCGGGCAACGATGTAACTTTTCACGCCGTTGATGACGTCGTCGGGCGTTGCGCCGGAGATCTTCTGCGCACCTTGGAGGTATTCGTCTGCAAGTGCGCGCACCTCGGCGTTGACGGGCGTCTGATTGTACAATTCTAGAAACGATGCGGCGGGGACGTATTGCAGCGTTGTGCCAAAGTGGGGGACTGCGGCCTGCTTGCGCTCGTTTCCCGCGATCACTACGAAGCGCGTTTCGCGGAGGCGGGCGGCCGCGGCGATCATCTTGATGCCGTAGACGGCTTGACCGAAATCGTCGGTCGAGTAGATCACGGAGCCGGTTTTGCCGGCGAAAGGGGCCGTATTGGTTGTGAACGCCGCGCCGATCGGGGCAAAGATCACCGAGGGCGCCGGGCTGGCGACGGCCAGGGCGGCGGTAGGCCAGGAGTGCTCCTGCCGGTCGAGCACGATAAGCAGCAAGCCATCGCATTTCTCCGCCTCGGCCTGCGCGACCCACGCCTCGCCTTCGGCCAGCGAATAGATCGGTTCGGTGCGGAGGGCGGCCTCGACGCTGAATTCGCGGGCCGCGGCATAAACCTGTTCGGTATAGTTTTTCAAGGCGGCTGCACCGTCGTAGATGGCGCCGGGCCACCACATGCCGTAGTCGCCCTGGCGTCGGACGAATGCCACTTTTATCCGCGGGACGTAACGCCTGCCGGGACCTGTTGCGGGTTGCCCGGCCGTTGCGCCGGTCGCTGAAAAAGAGGCCAACGCCCCGCCGGCCGCCACCGCCGCCGACGAAACAAGGAACGTCCTGCGTGACACCTGGCCATGACTTCCGCAACCGTCAGCATTGCACATGATTGGCTCCTCCTGGTCTTTGTTCTGACTCCAAGTAGGGCGTCAGGATAGCGTTTCGGGCGCCCCGGAGCAAAAGCGGCTTACGCTGCCCGGATCCGCACGTAAGAAACGCGGCAAGATGCCGCGTCTACATTTGCGGCTAATGTAGAAGCGGCATCTTGCCGCTTGCGGTCTCGCTGCGTCGCATCAAGAGACCCACCGTGTTCACACCAAGACCCCGGGATGGCGGAATGGCCTGCCTTTACAAGCCCAATCAAGAACTCGCTTCGAGGTGAAAGAGCC
>DATKVG010000157.1:0-2448 GCA_035530195.1 Bathyarchaeia archaeon
TCCGTCACACCATCCAGCAGCGCCAAAGGCACGCACACATAGGCATTGCTCACCGACAACCCCGTGTCCCCCGCGTTCGTGAACGCCGCCGGCACCACCACATACCCCGCCCAATAGTTCGTCGGCGCCACATCGCCCGCCCACGCCGCCCCAGCCGCCACCAACACCGCCACCGCCAAAACCTTCATCTTCATGCTCCATCCTCCCATTCTCATATGTCTCATTCGTCTCATCCGTCCCATTTCAGCCTTCCCCAATCACAATCAACTCGTCGGCGGGTGCGGACACAGAAACATCACCGACAACCGCACATAGAAGGTTTGAACATAAGCGCTCGGAGTGTCGGCTTGCGCGGTGAGATACGCCCGAATCTCGTCATCCTTTTCCAGCAGAACAATATCAGGCACACCGCCCGCCAGCGTAATCGAGCTATACTTGAACTTGAACACATGCGTATGCGGATGATCTGCCGGCAGTGCGGATTCCGTTGCTTCCGTTGGATTCGGTGTTGGCATCAGCATGAGGCCGGGATCTCGCAGACCACTTCCATCTGTCGCATTGATCGCCACGCGCATCTGGGCGCTACCGATAGGGTCGTCCGAGTACAGGGGTACGTGCATCCTGGCATTCAGGAAGATCAGATACAGCCCCCCCTTGTACACCGTGATATGGTTGCCACCCTCATCTCCCTCACCATGCGCGAATACCTTCAACAACGTCGCGTTGGTCTCGTATTCCTTTGCGAAATTCTCCACCACTCCGGTCACATCCCTAAACCCCCCGCTCATCGTCGCCACCGGCCCCACCGCGAACGGCGTAGGATTCGTTTCGCGCCTGGGCGCAAGCATCGCCGAGGGCGCGTTCGCGATCTCCTCCCGGATCAACTCCCTGATTGTCTCTTCGCTCATGTTCATAATCAATCATCCAACAACGGCTTTTCGGCGCTCGCCCCGGCCGGCCATTCCAGCAACCGGATCGGAGGACCGGCCTGAAGGTACTTCGCGTGCACGAAATACATCTTCACCCCGGCGTTACTCTGTGTCGGGTTATAGCCCTGGCTCTTCAGATTCTCCACGCCCGACTCATCGTCCCACTGATCCCAGCGCGTTTTCACTTCCTTCAGGGTAGAACAGAACTTTCGATAAGCCGTCAGCGTATAGCTTCGCCCCCAATAATTCCCCGCCTGATCCTCCCAATGCCGCGTCCACGTCTTCACTTCCTTCCGCAACGAATAACTGACCAGATCGGTTTCCGAGTACCTGGGCCTCACCACGTAGCTATAGCTCTCCCGCCCGAAATCCGTCTTCTGGTATTCGCCGACACTGACATCCCAAGCCGCCCCGCTATACCCCGCCAACGCCGCCTGCTTCGTCCCGATCGGCTGATTGAACCCCACCACCGCATACCCCGTCCCGTACAGCGTATCGAACTCGATCGACTGCGTGTACGGCACCGCGGTTCGCGTGCTCGTCTTCGAGTCCCACAGTCCAAACTCATTCAAGCTGTTGGAGACATCCGTCAGCTCGAGATCCCCTCCAACTCCCGGACTCTCGATCGCCGCCTGGTTGCGCTTCACCGTCTCGGCTACGCTGATCAATGCTCCGCCCGCGGACGCCGGACCGCCGGAGCCCGCCACCGCTACCCGCTCCGTCACCCGCGAGTCATACAGCCCAAACTCGTTCAGGCTGTTGGAGACATCCTTGATCGTGCCGGCCGCCCCCGCCCCAGGGCTCTCGATTGCCGCCTGGTTGCGCTTCACCGTCTCGGCCGTCGTCACCAACGGACCGCCCGCGGCCGCCGGACCGCCGGAGCCCGCCACCGCTACCCGCTCCGTCACCCGCGAGTCATACAGCCCAAACTCGTTCAGGCTGTTGTAGACATCCTTGATCGTGCCGGCCGCTCCCGCCCCAGGGCTTTCGATTGCCGTCTGGTTGCGCTTCACCGTCTCGGTTGTCGTCACCAACGGACCGCCCGCGGCCGCCGGACCGCCCTCGCCCGGACGCGCCGACCGCTCGTGCTCGTCAATGTCCTGCGTGCAATCCGCATTCCTCTGCCGGCGCCGCGTCCGAATCTTCCCCGCGGGAATTGTCGACAGGTTCAGCAACGTCAGCGCATCGCCCGCGTCATTCTTGTCGCCGTCCTTCACGCCCAGGTGATGCCGCCTTCGGCCTGTCTCCAGCGCCGCCGCTTCGCTGTCATACAGCGCCACCGTCTGATACAACCGCTTCGTCTTCTCGATGTACGTAGTGTAAAGCCCCGTCTCCCGGTCCCTCGACACCGGGCCCAGCCGATACGTAATCCCCGCATCCGGCTCCGCCTCCGGCACAGTCGGGATCGTCGACACATCCATATAGTGCGTCACCCAGCGCTGCACCGCGCAAGTGTTCTCGCTCTTATCCCCGAACGTCGACCCATCCCCCAGCAGCAGCTCCTCGATCAACGTCAGCC
>DATKVG010000158.1:0-27032 GCA_035530195.1 Bathyarchaeia archaeon
CGAAGGCCAGGCCGGCGACAACGTGGGCCTGCTTCTTCGCGGGATTGACCGCGACATGGTCGAGCGCGGGATGGTCGTGGCCAAGCCCGGCTCGATCACGCCGCACACCAAATTCGAGAGCGAAGTCTACGTCCTGACCAAGGAAGAAGGCGGCCGGCACACCCCGTTCTTCAATGGGTACCGCCCCCAGTTCTACTTCCGCACCACCGACGTCACCGGCCAGATCTTCCTGCCCGAAGGCGTCGAGATGGTCATGCCGGGCGACAACATCAAGATGCGCGGCGAACTCATCACCCCGATCGCCATGAACGAAAACCTCCGGTTCGCCATCCGCGAAGGCGGCAGAACCGTCGGCGCAGGCGTCGTAACCAAGATACTCGAATAAGAATGGTATACTGATGAGAGAAAACGTTTTACTCCAGTGCACAGAGTGCAAAAGCCGCAATTACACCGCCTCGCGCGACAAACGCAAGCGGCCCGAGCGGCTTGAAATGAAGAAATACTGTAAATTCGACCGGAAGCACACCGTCCATCGCGAAACCAAGTAGCGGGTCGAGCCCAATGGTCGAGGCCGGTTTTTCCCCGCAGGCCTGTAGCTCAATTGGCTAGAGCAGCGGCCTCCAAAGCCGAAGGTTGGGGGTTCGATTCCCTCCAGGCCTGCCATTTTTAACAGAACTGCGCGCGCGTTGCGCGGTGCAGCAAGAGGATCAGATGGCGAAACAGACTACTGCCGCGGGCGTGGAAGCCAAGCCCACGCTGTTCGTACGGGTGCGCGATTTTTACCAGGACGTGATAGTCGAGATGAGCAAGGTGACGTGGCCGTCAAGAGATGAACTCAAGAGCAGCACCTCGGTGGTCATGTTCCTGCTGGGCGTGGTCGCCGTCATCGTCTACGGGTATGACATCGTGTTTCAGTTCGTGGTGCTGGGCCTGCTCAAGATGCTTGGGCGCGCTTAAAGTCCTCTACAAGGAGAACCCTTACCGTGATTGATGAACGGACCCCCAAAGGCCAGGTCGAGGGGGCCATAGAAGACGCCGAGGAGACGTCGGCCGTCGAGATGCCGGGTGAGGTTTTGGTGGATGAGACTCCGGCCGGGGAAGCCGCGACCGACGAGGCCGCCGGCCAAGAGGCTCCCGCCGAAGACTCGGAAACGCACCTCCGCCAGGTAAACGACGGCATCAAGCGGAGGTGGTACGCCATCCATGCGCACTCGGGCCAGGAAGGCGCCGTGAAAAAGAGCATCCAGGTGCTGGCGGAGCAGGAAGGGCTCGGCGATCTGGTGGCCAACGTGCTTGTGCCGATGGAAGAAGTGGCAGAGATAAAGTCGGGGCAGAAGAGAATCTCGAAACGGAAGTTTTTCCCCGGCTACGTGCTGGTCCAGTTGCCCGAGCATCCGGAACGGAACCCGCAGTTGTGGCACCTGATCAAGAACACGCCCGGCGTTACCGGCTTCATCGGTTCGCGGACCGTCCCGGTCCCGCTCGAGGATGCGGAAGTCAACGCCATCCTCGAGGAGATCCGCGGCGAGCGCGAACGGCCCAAGCCGAAGGTCAAGTTCGAGTCGGGTGAACGCGTGAAGATTATCGACGGCCCGTTTTCGAACTTCCTGGGCAACATCGACGAGATCAACCTTGAGCGGGGCAAGCTGAAGGTCATGGTGGAGATATTTGAGCGGCTCACCAGCGTTGAGGTTGAGTTCTGGCAGGTGGAAAAGATTTAAGGCGCACGGTCGCCACGGAGATACACGTAATGCCCCCGAAAAAGAAATTGGCAGCAAAGGTCAAATTACAGTGCCCTGCGGGCGCCGCCACTCCGGCTCCGCCCGTCGGCCCGGCGTTGGGCCAGCACGGCGCCAACATCATGGATTTCTGCCGGCAGTTCAATGAGCGGACAAAAGACCAGCAGGGCCTGGTGATTCCCGTCATCGTGTCGGTGTTCGAAGACCGCAGCTTCACGTTCATCACCAAGACGCCCCCCGCGCCCGTGTTGCTGAAGCGGGCCGCCAAACTCGCCAAAGCGTCTGGCGAACCCAACAAAACCAAGGTCGGGTCCGTCACGAAAGCCCAGGTGCGCGAGATCGCTGAACTGAAAATGGTCGATCTCAATGCAGCGGACGTTGAAGCCGCAATGAGCATGGTGGCCGGCACCGCGCGCAGCATGGGGATCACGGTAGAAGGTTAACGCAGATGCGGGACGCCCCTCCACGGGGCGCCCCAACTACAGTGGGAGGGTCTGCGGACCCGTTTGAACCACAGGAGACAGCAGCATGCCCAAGAGCAAACGAGCCGAAGAAATCCGAAGCAAAGTGGAACGGGGCCGGTTTTACTCCCTCCAGGAAGTTGCCGCCAAGATCAAGGAATGCGCAACAGCCAAGTTTGATGAGACCATCGAACTGGCGTTTTTTCTCGGCGTAGACCCGCGCCACGCGGAGCAGATGGTCCGCGGTTCGGTGTCGTTGCCCCACGGGACCGGGAAAAAGATCCGGGTCGCCGTGTTCTGCAAGCAGGAAACCCAGCAGGAAGCGGCCCGTGCCGCGGGCGCTGAAGACGTCGGCGGGGAAGACCTGGTGAAGAGGGTCCAGGAAGGCTGGACGGATTTCGACGCGGCCGTTGCGGCGCCGGACATGATGGGCCTGGTCGGCAAGCTGGGCAAAATCCTGGGGCCGCGGGGCTTGATGCCCAGCCCCAAGGCCGGCACCGTAACGCCCAACGTTGGCCAGGCGGTGGCCGAGATCAAGAAAGGCCGCATCGAGTACCGCATCGACAAGAACGCCAACATCCACGTCGCCGTCGGCAAGGCTTCGTTCACGGCCCAGCAGATTGAAGAAAACGCCGCAATCGTTATCGAATCCATAATCAAGGCCCGGCCTTCCGCGTGCAAAGGCACCTACCTCAAGACGTGCGCCGTCAGCAGCACCATGGGCCCGGGGTTCAAACTGGATCCGGCCGCGTTGACCGCGCAGTTCCGTGGCGCCTGATCCTGGCGGTTTGCTATAATTGCGCGCACGCGCGGCGCCGAACACGCGCCCACTGCAACGCTGTTTGGCGCGTTTTGTTAACGTGATAGGCAAGAGGCAGGGGAGTTTCTAGCGAGGAGCAGTTGTCTTATGGCCAGACATGCCAATGGAGTACTTTTCACTTCCGAATCCGTAACCGAAGGGCATCCCGACAAAGTCGCCGACAACATTTCGGATGCTATCCTGGATGCCATGATTGAACAGGACCCGATGAGCCGCGTCGCATGCGAGACGCTGGTTACGACGGGCCTTTGCCTGGTGGCGGGCGAGATCACCTCGACGGCAATCGTCGACGTTCCCGCCGTCGTGCGCGACACCATTGTCGACATCGGCTACGTGGGCGGCGAATCCGGGTTTGACGGCCGGGCGTGCAGCGTACTGGTTGCGCTGGACAAGCAGTCGCCCGACATCTCGATGGGCGTCACCGCCACCGAAACCCGCGAACAGGGCGCCGGCGACCAAGGCATGATGTTCGGGTTCGCGAGCAAGGAAACAGCCGAGTTGATGCCCCTGCCGATCGGGTTGGCGCACAAGCTGGGCGTGCGGCTGGCGCAACTGCGCAAGTCGGGCGAACTGGACTGGCTGATGCCTGACGGCAAAAGCCAGGTGACCGTCGAGTATATTGACGGAAAGCCCTGCCGAATCGACACGATCGTCATCTCCAACCAGCACAGCCCCCGCATCACCCAGGAGGAAATCCGAAAGCAGATCATCGAGCACGTCTGCAAGCCCGTTATTCCGCAGGAGTACGTCAAGGGCGACATCATCTATCACATCAACCCGACCGGGAGGTTCGTGGTCGGCGGGCCCGCCGGGGACACCGGGTTGACGGGCCGGAAAATCATCGTGGACACGTACGGCGGGATGGGCCGCCACGGCGGCGGCGCGTTCAGCGGCAAAGACCCGTCCAAGGTCGACCGCAGCGCCTGCTACATGGCCCGATACATGGCCAAGAACATCGTAGCGGCCGGGGCCGCCCACTGCTGCGAAGTCCAACTGGCGTACGCAATCGGCGTGGCCGAGCCGGTGTCCATCAACGTGACCACGTTCGGTTCGGGCCTCGTGGACGATTTGAAAATCGCCCACGTCATCCGCGAGATGTTCGATTGCCGGCCCGCCAGCATCATCGACTCCCTTGACCTCCGAAAGCCCATCTACCGCAAGACGGCTTCGTACGGCCATTTCGGCCGGGAAGACCAGGGGTTTCGCTGGGAAAAAACCGACCGGGCAAACGAGTTGCGCAGCCAGCTCGGCTTGTAACAGCCTGTTTTCTTACAGTATCCTTTTTCGCGTCCGGCGTTGCCGGACGCGAATTCTCTTTCTTCCAAGCTTGAGATCGGAAAGGGGCAAGCAATGAAAGTCCAGGATTTCGCATACCAGGTCGCCACACGCACGCTGGAACTCCTTGAAGCCACCCAGCACTACAAGATCCCCGAGGACCTCCGCAAGGACGTCCTGGCAAAGATCCAGCAAGAACTCGATTCACTCATTAAGAAATCCTCCAAATAGCCGCCGCAAAGGCCCCGCTGTCTCCTTACCTCCAGCCTCCGGTCTCTTTCTTGCAGGTTTTCCCCCGCGGTGTTACTCTGTTCACCGTCACTCTTTTTCCGGTACAACCAAAACCGTGGAGGAAAGGTAAAAATGGATTCCCAGCAGCATCACCATCAGCAGGCGTCCAAATGCAATTGTTGTTCCATGTCGCGCCGTTGTTTTTTGGCGACGGCGGGTGCGGCGGCGGGTGCGGCGGCCCTGGCCGGGGCGGCGGGCAAAGCCTATGCCGCCGACAATTTCGGCGAATATGTCAACTTGGCCGATCTGCGCCCGCGGCCCAAGGTGAGGATCACCTACGTCATCGCGCGGCAGACGCCGCCCTACTGGCTGGGCTGGCCGGGCACGTCCTACGACGTCGAGGGCTGGCGGCAGCGATACGGGGCCGAATTCGCCGAGATGGCCGGGCGCGTTGGCGTCGAACTGAACACCATCGACGCCCCCATTGAGAACAAAAAGGCCGCCGAAGCCTTCATAAACAAAATCAAGACTGAAAAACCCGATGCGGTGTTGATCATGATCCAGCATTTCGCCGGCTGGGAGTACATCAAGATGATTGCCGACGGTGCCGGCCTGCCTACGCTGGTGTTCGCGCCGATCGGCATGTGTTTCACCACCATGATCGACAAGCTGTCGCGGCAGAACGGCGTCCACATCGTCTCCTCGCTCGAAACCTCCGGCGTCGAGCAGGCGATGCGGATGGTGCGTGCGAAGCGCCAGTTCGAAGAGACCCGGCTGCTCGTGTTGCGGAAAGGGGATCGCAATGAGAAGAAGCTCGCGCGCCTGGGCACCACGATCAAGGGTATCCCGCGCGACTCGCTGCCCGCCCTGTTCGCCAAGATGCCCGAAAACGACGAGGCCCAAGAGACCGCCGAGCGTATGATGAAAGCCGCGCAGAAAGTCGTCGAGCCAACAAAACAAGACGCGCTCAACGCGGCCCGGTCGTTCATGGCGGCCAAACGCCTGATGGTGGACGAACAGGCCAACGCCATCACCACCGACTGCCTCGGAATGGTCACGCAGAAAGACGTCCCCACGCCGCCGTGCATGGCCGCCGCCATGTTCCAGGATGCCGGCGTCACGTATGGGTGCGAGGCCGACGTGGACGGCGCCCTGTCGCTGATGTTCCCGAGTTACGTGTTTGACAAGCCTGGTTTCATGAACGACCCGGTCCCGGAAACGGTGAAAAACCTGCTGATCGTGGCGCATTGCGTGTCCGGCACAAAGCTCAACGGGTTCGACCAGCCCGCCGAGCCGTTCGTGATGCGCAACCACAGCGAGAGCGCGCTGGGCGTGTCGCTCCAGGTGCTGTGGAAGGAAGGCCAGCCGGTTACGCTCGTGAAGCTCCGCGGCGACAACGAGTTGATCCTCGACACCGGCACGGTCGTCTCAAACGTGCAGACGCCGCCCGCCGGCGGGTGCCGCACCAATTTCGAGGTCCTGATGGACCGCGTCGAAGACGCCCGCGACGTGCTCGGCTTCCACCAGGTCGTCTTCTACGGCAACCACCGCAGGCAAGTGATGGACTTCTGCCAACTCTACGGCATCAAGGTTGTCAACTCGCCCGAGCGCACCCAGCTCCCCCAGGGAGACGGTAAAAAGGCTTGAGACTGGAGACCGGAGTCCGGAGGTTTTTGGGAATGGAAGGATGAAAGGCAGCGCAAGCCGCTTTTCATCCTTCACAATTCATCCTTCATCTTCTTCCACTCGTTCCCGAGCGTGATGCCGTGCGCCAGTAGCGGGTCTTTGCGCAGCCGGTTCTTTGCCATCATGTCTTTGATCCACCGGTTGAGCGTTTCCTCGAGGTGGTTGGCCGTTTTGGGTTCGCGCAGGGCGACGTTGTTGAACTCGTGGGGGTCCGCGCGGAGGTCGTACAACTCGCGCATCGGCGTGTGGTAAAAATCTTCTTCGAGCGCCTTGATGAATTTGTGCGAGTCGGTGCGGATTGACCATTTCATCTGCCACGTGCACTCTTCGCTGACAACGAACTCGCGGAGGCGCTTGTCTTGCGCCCCGTGCAGGTACGGCGCCAGGCTGAACCCTTCCATTCCGGCCGGCACGGTGATGCCGCACAAATCGAGGATCGTCGGCGCCAAATCGATGTGCGCCGCCATGTGCGGAACTCGTTTCGGGTCGATCGCCGGATGCGCAATGATCAATGGGACGCGCAGGTTGCCGTCGTACAGGCCGTGATGGTCGAAAAAAATCTTGTGGCGGTACATCATCTCGCCATGGTCGCTGGTCAGGATCACCAGCGTGTCGTCCGCCACGCCCGTCTCATCGAGCGCACGCAGGAGTTTCCCCACGCCTTCATCGCAAAACCGGATCGACCCGTCGTACAGCGCCTCGATATAGTCGGCGTCGGTGACGTAATCGCCCAGCTTGTTGAACCAGGTCTCGCGCCACATCCGGCCCAGCGGGTGGCGTTCCAGCCCCTCGAGCGATTTGTTGCGCGGATCGCACGGGTTGTGCTTGTAGAACAGGCTCCGGTACGCGCGGGGCGGCAGGTACGGCGTGTGGGCGTCCCAGTAATGGACGAACATGAAAAACTTGTCTTTGGCGAACTGCGTGAGCCACGGGACGGCGCGCCTGTTGATCTCGCGGTTGTCGGCATTGATGCTGAGCCCGCGCCGTCTGGTAGGGTCGATGTAGAACTCGTAACCGTTCGAGAACCCGAGCTGCCACTCGCCGAGGTTGTCGACCGCGCACGTCGTGTAGCCCGCCTTTTGCAGGATAGCGGGCAGCCAGGGCGACGTCCGCGGGATTGTTTTGGAACCCCCATGCGCGACCACGCCGTGCGTGATCGGATACTGGCCCGTCATCATCGTGACAAACGACGGGTGCGTGGGAATCGCCGGCGCGATCGTCTTTTCAAAGACAACGCCGCGCCCCGCCAATTCGTCTATGTGCGGCGACGTGTTCCGCGGATACCCGTAGCAGCCAAGATGGTCCGCGCGCAACGTGTCTATTGCAATAAAGAGTATGTTCAAGAAAAACGGCCTCAGGTTCCCATACGCTGGCTACATTATCAGGAACACCCGCCGCGCAACAAAACCAGCCAACATGCGCCGTGTGATATACTCGCCCCACATGCCGGGGTTGTGGTATCAGTTGCTGGCGGGAGATTCTTATGAAATGCTGCTTAATAACTGTTTATCTCGTCCTTCTGCTTTTTCCTCCTGCGCTTCGCGCCGATGACGCGCCCGCCCGGGACATCTACCCGGACACGTGGGTTGCCACGGACGCGCTGGGCCGGCACATGCCCGATTACGGTGAAGCCGGCCCCGTCAAGACAGACCAGCGGCGCGTCGTCGGCATCTTCTACATCACCTGGCACAGCGACGGGCTGGCCGGGATGAAAAGCCCGTACGCCGCCGACGTAACCAAGATCCTTGCCGCTGACCCCGCCGCAAGGCTCGACGCCAAACACCCGTTATGGACCGAGGGCATGTACCACTGGGGCGAGCCCGAGGCCGGCTATTTCCTGAGCAAGGACGAGTGGGTGATCCGCAGGGACATGTCGATGCTGGCCGACGCGGGCGTGGACGTGCTCGTGATGGACGTCACGAACGCCGTCCGCTACTGGGACGAATGGGACGTGCTGTTTCCCGTGATGCTGAAGATGAAAGCCGAAGGCAACCAGGTGCCGCAATTCTGTTTCTGGGCCTTCAACGGGCCCGTGATCACGGTGGCGCAGGATTTGTACGACAAGATTTACAAGGCGGAGAAATATAAAGATCTCTGGTTTTACTGGGACGGGAAGCCGTTGCTTTTGTACAACGGCAACCCGAGCGTAGACGCGAACGGGGCGGGGCCTCCGAATCCGAATCCGCATTACGACCCGGCGGCGAAAACGGATCCCAATCATCCCCACTACGGCGACCCCGATTACGCCGAGGAGTTCTATAAAGACTACACGAAAGAAGTGAAAGACTTTTTCGCGTTGCGCACGATGTGGTGGGGTTATTGGAAGTGGGCCGGCAACCGCTATATCGGGATGGAAGACAATTGGAGTTTCGGGTATGACATGGGGAACGAAAACGTAAAGGCGATGGCGCCAGACGACCTGGTGTCGCGCCACAACGGCGTGAAGGAAGAAGCGGCGGTGACGCCGGCGCAGCATCCGGCCAGCCTGACGGGCAAATGCTGGACGCGCGAGCATGGCGAGCCGGAGTTGAACGAGTATGACATGCCGGTGGCGACGCACGTGCCGTGGCTAGGAAAGACGGTCGAGCATCCCGAAGGCTACGGGATCTATTTTCAGCAGCGGTGGGATGAGGCCCTCGCGGCCAACCCGCAATTCTTATACATCAACGACTGGAACGAATGGACCGCGGGCAAGTATCACCCTGGGGAGGGCAAGACCTTTGACTTCATGCGGCGTGACGCCACCTACCGGTTCATCGACCAGTACAACGCCGAGTTCAATCGCGCTATCCAGCCCATGAAAGGCGCCTACACCGACAATTACTACATGCAGATGGCGCAGAACATCCGGCGGTACAAAGGCGTGCGGCCGCCCCCCGAGTTGAAGGGCTTGCAGAACATGGCCATCGACGGCGATTTCGCCGATTGGGCGAAGGTGGACGTGGAATACGCCGATACCGTCGGCGACACCGCCCATCGCGACTACCCCGGCTACGGCGGCCTGCATTACAAGAACGATTCGGGCCGCAACGACATCGTCACCAGCAAAGTGGCCATCGACAAGCGGAATATCTATTTCTATGCGGAGACGCGCGAGCCGATGACGCCGCACACCGATCCAAACTGGATGCTGCTGCTGATCGACGCCGATGCCAACCCCGACACCGGCTGGCATGGGTACGACTACCTCGTCAACAAAAACGTAGTTGACGAAAAGAGCACGTCGCTGATGCGGTTTGACGCGAAAACATCGGATTGGGTGCAGCATGCACAGTTAACCCATGCGTACGCGGGCAAATCGCTCGAACTGGCGGTTCCGCGAAGGAAAATCGGGCTGAAAGGCGGTCCGTTGCATTTTGATTTTCATTGGTGCGACAATCCCGCCGATCTGAAAGATGCGATCTCGCTTTGCGTCAACGGCGACAGCGCGCCCAACCGGAGGTTCAACTATCGGTGCATCTGGAAGAAATGATAAATGATGAATAGGGGAAACGGCCCGAGGCCGGATAACGTGAAAGGAATCCAATGATGCGAGACTCAAAAATCTCACGGCGTTATTTCATGATGGGCACGGCGGCGGCGATGGGAACATTGGCGGCAACACGACCGGCGCGGGCGCGGACCGTGTCGGCCAATGAGAAGCTGAACATCGCCGGGATCGGCGTGGGCGGCCAGGGCGGCAACGATATCGACAATCTCAAGAGCGAGAACATCGTGGCGCTGTGCGACGTCGATGACGCCTACGCGGCGAAAGTCTACAAACGTTATCCCAACGCGAAGACCTACCGCGATTACCGCGTCATGCTCGAGAAAGAAAAAGACATCGACGCGGTCGTCGTGGGAGCGCCCGACCACCAGCACGCCATCATCACCATGGCGGCGATCCAATTGGGCAAGCACGTGTATTGCGAGAAGCCGCTCACCCATTCGATTCACGAGGCGCGCGTGGTGGCCGAGGCCGCCCATAACGCGAAGGTGGCCACGCAAATGGGCAACCAGGGCCAGGCGTCGGAAGAGGCGCGCGTCCTGTGCGAACTCATCTGGGACGGGGCGATCGGCAACGTCCGCGAAATCCACGGGTGGTGCAACAGAAACCCGAGCATCTGCGCGCGCGGCATGGCGCGGCCGCAAGGGTCCACGCCCGTGCCCGCTACCCTCGATTGGGACCTGTGGCTTGGGCCTGCGCCCGCCCGCCCGTTCGTTGAAAAGGTGTATCAGCCGTTTGTCTGGCGCGGCTGGTGGGATTTTGGCACCGGCGTACTCGGCGACATCGGCTGCCACAACTTTTCCGCCATTTTCAAGGCGCTCAAGCTCGGCGCGCCCACGAGCGTCGAAGCAACTTCGACCCATGCCCAGGACCCGCCCGAAGTCGTCAGCGAGAGCGCGCCGGTCGCCTCGATCGTCAAGTACGAGTTTCCGGCAAACGGCGACCGGCCCGCCGTGACGTTGACGTGGTGGGACGGGGGCCTGATGCCGTGGCGGCCCGAAGAGCTCGAACCCGACCAGCAGTTCGGCGGCGGCGACGGCATGCTCTACGTCGGAGACAAGGGCAAGATCCTCAACCACCGCCTGATTCCCGAGGCCCGGATGAAAGAATACGGCAAGCCGCCAAAGAAGCTCGAACGGTCCCCCGGCCATTACCAGGAATTCATCAACGCCTGCAAGGGCGGCAATCCCGCCGGCTCGAATTTCGATTTCGCCGGCCCGCTTGCCGAAGCTGTGTTGCTGGGCAACATTGCGATACGCACCGGCAAAAAAATCCTGTGGGACAGCACAACCATGACCGTGACAAACTTGCCCGAAGCCAACGCCTACATCAATCCACCCTACCGCGAAGGCTGGTCGCTCGGCGCGTAAGGCGGAAGCCCGCTTTTCTACTGGGCCAGCAGGATGTAGAACAGGATCGCCGCCACCGATACGACCAACCCCGCCAATTTGGCGTGTTTCCAGGGCGTGATGTCCACGTCGTGCGTGTATTCCTGCTCGTAAATGCGCTTCGCCGGTTTGAAAATGCTGATGACCAGCATCAAGATCACCGTCAGCACAAACACCGACGCCAAAAAATGCAGGAAATGCACGTCATCCACCAGGTGGAACGTCGATTTAAGCCACACCTGGACCGTATCGCCAAAAACAAACACCAGCAAGTAGAAAAGCAGCGGCCCCGCAATCAGGCCCACCTTCGCCGCGAGCGCCGACACACGCCGCGTAAAAAAACCCAGCAGGACCACCGCCAGCATCGGCCCGAAAAACGTGGCGTTGATCTTTTGCAGGTAGTTGTAGAGGCTGCCCGACGTGTTGAGCAGCGGGGCCATCGTCATTGCGCTGATGGCGAGAATGATGCTGCAAACCCGTCCCGATAACACGATACTGCGGCCCGACGCGCTCGGCTTGAGCGTGCGGTGAATGCCCTCGCTGAACAATGTCGCCGAACTGTTCAGGACGCTGTCGAACGTCGTCAGCACCGCGCCCACCATCACGGCCGCGAAAAAGCCGACGAACACCGGCGGCAGCACCGCCTTAACCAGCATCGGATATGCCATGAGATACTCTTCGGAGGAGAGCTTGTCTTTAAACATATGGAACGCGATCACGCCGGGCAGAACGATGATAAACGGGCCCAGCAATTTAAAGAAAGCGGCGATCAATACGCCTTTCTGCCCCTCGGCGAGACTCTTGGCGCCAAGCGTACGCTGCACGATGACCTGGTTGGTGCACCAGAAAAAGATTTGATTCACCACCATGCCCGTGAACAACACGCCCATGGGCAGGAACGAGCCCGGCTCGTTGCCCGTGATGTCGAATTTCGCGTGCTCCTCGACGTACACTTCCTTGAGCCCGGCAAACATGCTGCCGTCACCCACGTACCGCAGCGCCAGAAGCGGGATCATCAGGCCCGCGATGAGGAATCCCACGCCGTTGATCGTATCGGAAATGGCGACCGCCTTGAGCCCGCCGAAAACAACATAAATCGAGCCCAGTATCCCCACGAGCCAGACGATCAGCCAGATGGACTGTTTGTACGTGATGCCGAACGTTTTCGAGATGTCGAACAGGCTTTCGATACCGGTGGCGCCGAGCAGCAGCACGACGGGCAGGATGGCCAACACGTAGGAGATGAGAAATAGGATCGTTGCAATGACCTGGGTCTTGCCATCGTAACGCTGAGACAGGTACTGCGGGATCGTGGTAAAGCCGCTCTTGAGATACCGCGGAAGGAAGTAGAGCGCCGTGAGGACCATTGCCAGCGCCGCCGTCGTCTCCCACGCGGTCACCGCTATGGTGTGGTTGAACGCGTCCCCGTTGAGTCCGATCAGGTGTTCGGTCGAGAGGTTGGTCAGCATCAGCGAGCCCGCGATAAACCAAGCCGTCAAACTCCGGCCCGCCAGAAAGTAGGCTGTCGAATCCGTCATCTTGTCATGGCGCGTCATCAGCCACGATATGACGGCCACCAGTGCCGTGAAGCCCACAAACGAAGCAATGTTTATGGTGAACACTTATCCCCCCTCCCCCTTTTCATTCACCATTTGGCCTTTGTCCTTTGTCATTTAAAACGTCCGGCTCCATTCCTTCGGCCAGCGCTCGACAACCACCTTCGTTTCCGTAAAAAACTCGACAGCATGCCGGCTCTGGCCATGCAGGTCGCCGAAGAAACTCTCGCGCCACCCGCTGAACGGGAAAAACGCCATCGGCGCGGCCACGCCGATGTTGACGCCGATGTTGCCCGCGACGGCCTCGGCTCTGAACTTGTGCGCAGCAGCCCCGCTGCCCGTGAAAATGCAGGCCATGTTGCCGTACCGCCGGTCGTTCACCATGGCAATGGCCTCATCGAGCGTTTCCGCGTGCATCAGGCTGAACACCGGCCCGAAAACCTCCGTCGTGGCAAGTTCCCCGTGCGGAGGCACGTCGTCCAGCACAGTCGGAAAAACAAAATTGCCTTTGTCATAACCGGCAACCTTTTTGCCCCGCCCGTCAAGCAACACCTTCGCGCCTTCCTGCTCGCCCTTCGCGATTGCGCCTTCGATCCGCGCCTTGCTGTCCGCCGAAATGACCGGGCCCGTCTGCGTCTTCTCGTCCAGCCCATAACCGACGACCCTGTCGCGCGACGCCTGCACGAACCGCTCGCGGAACCGTTCCCGCGCATCGCCCACCGTAATCGCCACCGACAGTGCCAGACACCGCTGCCCCGCGCATCCGTACGCCGAATCGCACAAGATCGGAATCCCCGTGTCGAGGTCCGCGTCCGGCATGATGACGGCCGGATTCTTGGCGCCGCCCTGGCACTGCGCCCGCTTGCCGTTTTCAGCCGCACGCCGATAGATGTACTTCGCCGCCGCCGTCGAGCCCACCATGCTGATCGACCGTATGGCCGGATGATCCAGGATGGCGTCGACAGTCACTTTGCTGCCGTTGACCAACTGCAACACGCCCGGCGGCAGGCCCAGTTGATCAATCAGGCCGAACATCAACGCCTGCGTCATCGGGCATTTCTCGCTCGGTTTGACGATGAAACAGTTGCCGCACGCCACCGCATACGGCAGAAACCACAGCGGGATCATCCCCGGGAAGTTGAACGGGGCGATCATCGCGCCGACCCCGATCGGCTGCCGGAACATATGCTCGTCAATGCCCCGGGCGATGTCCTCGTTATTATAGCCCTGCATCAGCGTCGGAATCCCGCACCCGCACTCGACGTTCTCGATGCCTCTCCGCAACTCGCCCACGCTTTCCTTGTACGTCTTCCCACACTCTTCCGTGACGCACCGCGCCAGTTCATCGAGGTGATCTTCAAGCAGGTTCTTGAACTTGAATAGAAACTGAACGCGGTCTACCGCCGGCACCCGCCGCCACTCCCGAAACGCCGCCAGACCCGCTTCCGCCGCCTCCGCGACTTCCGCGGCCGTCGAAAACGGCACCCGCGCCAACACCTCCCCCGTCGCCGGATTCACAACGGGCAACTGGTCTGCAGCCGATGATTCTTTCCACGCGCCATTAATGTAATTCAGCAACAAGTTTTCTTTACTCATTCCTGCTCCGTTTGCCGGTTCTGTCGAATGCTTCACCCAGTCGAACGCTTCACGCATCACTCCGAACGCTTCACTCCGAA
This sequence comes from Bathyarchaeia archaeon, assembly GCA_035530195.1. Taxonomy (GTDB): domain Bacteria; phylum Hydrogenedentota; class Hydrogenedentia; order Hydrogenedentales; family SLHB01; genus JAPLKX01. The sequence goes on from DATKVG010000158.1 coordinate 14,320, forward strand.
TGCTTCACTCTTAGGCCTGAAGGGCCGCAGCATGTCAGCCTGGGGCATCGCCCCAGGTTGCGGTTGCCACCCCCCGCGAAAAGCCCTGAAGGGGCGTAACAAGATTACTCAATCCCAAACATATTTCTCATCATATTCGACTTCGTACCTTTTTAAGAAGAGTCTGAACTCGTCTTGAAAAGAAAGTGTTTTGTGGTGTGTCTCCTGATTCTCAATGTATTTCCGCGCATCCTCAATTTGCGATTCCGCAATTGAAAACGCGCCATAACCTCTTTGCCAATAGAAATCGCCAAACTCGGTGCCTTGGGTCTTAATCCATTTCGATGATGCCTTCTTTACTTCTTCGATTACATCGCGCAACTTCCAATTCTTCGACAACAGGAAAAGGGCGTGAACGTGTTCTTTGTCGCCGCCAACGATGATTGCGGGGCTATCGCAAAGCTTAAAAACGCCGGATTGGTAAGCGTACAAAAGTGGCCTTACCGCGGGTGTTAACAACGGCCTGCGGTCCTTGGTGCTGTAGATGAGGTGGACCAAGTTCTTTACAAGTGACTGACCCATGCCATTCCTTGTCACGCCCCTTCAGGGCTCTGGTAGGGGTGCACCTCCTACCTGGGGCGTTGCCCCAGGCTAACATGTTTGGCCCCTTCAGGGCCGTAAAACGACCGGTCTAATTACCTGCGCTATCGACCTTGCGTGCGATCCCCGCCAAAGAGACAACCGTCTGCGCTTCCAGTACGAGCGACCGACCTCAATTTATACGAGCGGCCAACCTCAACTTGTACGAGCGACCGACCTCAACTTATACGAGCGGCCAACCTCAACTTGTACGAGCGACCGACCTCAACTTATGCGAGCGGCCAACCTCAACTTGCGCGAGCGGCCGACCTCAACTTGTACGAGCGACCAACCTCAACTTGTACGAGCGGCCGACCTCAACTTGCGCGAGCGACCAACCTCAACTTGTACGAGCGGCCAACCTTACGTTAGGCCTGAAGGGCCGCAGCATGTCAGCCTGGGGCATCGCCCCAGGTTGCGGTTGCCACCCCCCGCGAAAAGCCCTGAAGGGGCGCAACAAGATTACTCAATCCCAAACATACCGCTCATCATATTCAACTTGGTACTTTTTTAGAAACAGCCTGAACTCATCCTGAAACGACACGGTCTTGTGGTGTGTCTCCTGATTCTGAATGTATTTCCGCGCATCCTCTATTTGCGACTCCGCAATCGAAAACGCGCCATAACCTCTTTGCCAATAGAAATCGCCAAACTCCGTCCCTTGCGTCTTAATCCATTTTGAAGACGCCTTTTTCACCTCTTCAATTACGTCCCGCAATTTCCAATTCTTCGACAACAGGAAAAGGGCATGGGCGTGTTCCCTGTCCCCACCCACAATGATCGCGGGACTGTCGCACTGCTCAAAACGCCCGCCTCAAAGGCGTACAGATCCACCCTTATTGCAGGGGTTAAAAACGGCCTGCGGTCCTTGGTGCTATAGATGAGGTGGACCAAGTTCTTTACGAGCGATTTGGGTCTTTTACTTTGGTATCCGCTGAAATTCTGAAACAGAGGCTAGTCTTCTTTTACTTGATATGTCGTTATCAAACGTGGGGATAACGGTTCTTTTATGTCAAATATTTTGCATCCTCCGCCAGAGGGGATTACAAGCGTTTCCTTATTTACGGCCCCGCTTGACGTTACTGGTAGAGGCTTCTTCTGCGAAGACCACGCGTCTCTCACATCATATGCATAGACTTTATCGGAGTCCGAGGCATAGACAATGCCAGCGCTGAAACCGTACTCAAGCGCTCCTTTGGGAACTTTGACTTTTTTGAGGAGGCGTGGGTTCTTAAGATCCTTAACATCAAGAAGAATCAGTTCCCGTGAGCCAACGTCGAATATATCACTAAAAGGGAAGGTGCGCTTATGGTGAGCAACGCCGACACAGGCAATTCCGTTTTCGACTAGCAGCCATGTTACCCACCCATTAATCTTGTAAAGCCCAACGTTTTGGGGCGCACTTAATGTACTTATGTCAAGAGCATAAAGAACACGATTACTCCCAACATAAACATGACTTCCATCAATCGCCAAACCGTAAATGTAGTAGTGGGAATGAACTTCAAGCCCCACAATGAATCGCGGAAGGAATCGCGATTTCGGTGGCATGTGCTCCTCATGAGAAGCTACAACTCGAGGAGCGGCAATATCATTAAGGTCTATGATGATGAGCTTTGTGTATCCTGCCACACAAGCAACCCCATTTGCTACGGCAAGATGCAAGGGCTCCTCTTCAAATTCAACCTTCCCGAGCAACTCTGGACTCGAAGGGTCCTCAATATTGAGAACTTTAAGGCAGCCAAGTTTTCGCCCCTCCATTTTTGAATCACCGGCAATAAAGGCACGATTTTCTTCGATAACTAGAGTGAACGTAGTGTCCGTTCCCTTTTCGGACCATAATAGCTTGGGTGCAGCGGGGTCCTTAATATCAAGAATTTGAAGGCCGGTTACGCCAGAACCCTCAGATTCTCTTCCCACTCTGCCCCAGCTTAAGAATAGAGTATTATCAAAGATTGCCAAGTCAGTGACGCGGGGACTGTACAGGATGAGCTCCTGGATAAAATGACTAATCTCTTCAGGGCTGGGCTCTCTATCAGCGGCAGTGGCTATGCCGACTATAAGAGTGAACGCAAATAATAAACCAGCCCTAATGAAAAAACTCGGCTTCTTCATTTTATGACCGTTCTTTTAAACCTTTGCGTGTCCAGACCTCATCCGTCTCCCTGTAACGCCCCTTCAGGGCAAAAGGCGTATGAAATACTTGTATGTGAAAATCCAGAACGTATTTAGTTTGGGCCAATGACCCTGTCATCCCGTCACAATATTTCTCTTCTCCATGCTCTCAGTGTACTCCGTGGCTCTGCTATAAAAAATACCGCTCCTTTGCCCGCATTTTTTCCCACTCTTTCCGGGCGGCCTGCACGGTCGGCATCTCGCTAACTTCGGCAACGTGGACGTCCCACCAACTGTCGTATCCCGGCACGTTCACATACCGGTCGTTCTGAATGTAGATCATGGTGGTCCGGTCGGCGGCTTCGGCTTTTTTGATGGCGGCGGCAAAATCGTCGTAGGTCTTGCACCGGATCACGAGCGCGCCCAGGCTTTCGGCGTTCGCCGCAAAATCGACCGGCAGCTCCTTGACGTCCACCCCGTCCTGGTCGCCCGGCAACACGCCATTCTCCGGGAAGACATAACGGGTCGCGAACCCTTCCTGGCCGAGGGACCGGCTCAATGACCCGATGCTCTTGTAGCCGAAATTATCGAACAGCACAATGATGAGCTTGTGGCCTTCCTGGATCGAGGTCACAATCTCCGCGTTCAGCATCAGGTACCCGCCGTCGCCCTGCATGATGTAGACCTCGCTGTCCGGCGCGGCCATTTTCACGCCGAGCGCGCCCGCGATTTCGTACCCCATGCAACTGTAGCCGTATTCGAGGTGATAGTTTTTGGGATGCCTGCTGCGCCACAGTTTGTGCAGGTCGCCCGGCAAGCTGCCCGACGCGCACACCATCACGCTGTCCGGCGAGCTCAATTCGTTGACCGCCCCCACCAACTCACCCTGGCTCGGCAGCGGTTTGTTCCTGATCGCGTAGATGCGGTCGACTTCCTTCTCCCACGCCGCATGCAGTTGTTTCGCGTGCTCGCGGTACGCCGGCGCCGTGGTATAACCCTCGAGCAGCATGCCCAGCTCTTCGAGCGTCGCCCGCGCATCGCCAACCAGCGGCAAGGCCGAATGCTTGAACGCGTCGAACTCGGCCACGTTGATGTTGATGAACCGTACGCCCGGGTTTTGAAACGCCGTCTTGCTTGCGGTAGTGAAATCGCTGTATCGCGTGCCGATGCCGATCACGAGATCGGCGTCTTTGGCGACGGGGTTTGCGGCGGACGTGCCCGTCACGCCGATGCCCCCGAGGTTGAGCGGGTGGTCGTATCTCAGGCTTCCTTTGCCCGCCATCGTTTCGCCAACCGGTATACCGATCTGATCGACGAACTGCCGGAACATCTCCACGGCGTCGCTGTAGATGATGCCGCCGCCCGCCACGATCATCGGCTGCTTGCTCGAGCGGATCCACTCGGCCGCCCGCTCGAGCGCCTCGATATCCGGGCGGTTCCTCGGCACATGCCACACCCGCTTCTCGAACAACTCGACCGGATAGTCCCACGCCTCTGCCTGCACGTCCTGCGGCAGCGCCAGCGTCACCGCCCCGGTGTCGGCGGGGCTGGTGAGCACCCGCATCGCTTCCGGCAACGACGTGATCAACTGGTCGGGCCGGTTGATCCGGTCCCAGTACCGGCTCACGGGTTTGAGACAGTCGTTGACGCTGACGTCTTGCGTCGACGGCGACTCGAGCTGCTGCAGCACCGGCGCCACGTTCCTCCGCGCGAAAATGTCCCCCGGCAGGCACAGCACCGGCAGCCGGTTCACCGTCGCACCGGACGCACCCGTGATCATGTTCGTCGCGCCAGGGCCAATCGACGTGATGCAGGCGAACGTCTGCATCCGGTTTTTCATCTTGGCGTAGCCCGCCGCGGCGTGCACCATCGCCTGCTCGTTGCGCGTCTGACGGTAGCGGAAATCGGGGTTCTGTTGGAGGGCCTGGCCGACCCCCGCCACGCATCCGTGGCCGAAGATGCCGAACGCGCCCGCGAAAAACCGCTGCTCGACGCCGTCGCGCGCGCAATACTGGTTTTTCAGGAAGCCGATCAGGGCTTGGCCCATTGTCAGTCGACGTGTTCTTTGCATGGCAGACCTCCTCTCAAAACCCGTTGGAACTTGCTAGTGTGGACAATGGTATCTTATCGTTGGACGCGAAAAGCGGGGACAGGCACGCTTTTTCCAAACTGCCGGAAAAAGCGAGCCAGTCCCCGTTTTTCGCTTCTTTTCTGATTTCTTCATGCATGCTAGGAAGTCCACCGTTACTTGTCCGGATTTGGCGTCATGATATTGCGCACGATGCCCACCAATTGCTCATAGGCGTCTATGAATTGCCGCAACGTTCTCGCTGTCGGCCCGAACGTATCGAATTCCTCGAGCGACAGGCCGTCTTCGGCGTAGGCACGGCGGAAATCCACAAAGTTTTCCGAGAGTTCGTCGACATATGCCGCGGGCGCCGGCGTGTCGATCCTCGAGACGCACGGAACCGCACTCGCGTTGTAACGTTGCTGCCATTTGAACGGGATGCTCACGATCACATCCCCGCCGATGAATTCCGACCAGTGCATGTGGTTGCGGTACGCCGCCGACAACAGGCGCAGCCGGTACCCGCGCGCCCGATAAATCTCATACGCCTTCTTCATCGCCGCCACGCCCGCCCACTCCAGGCACGCCGGGTCCACGATAATGTCCTTGCGATCCGCCACAATTTTCAGCCAGTCGTCCAGCCGGCCGCACATGATCGTCGACACCGGGCTCATCGTCGAGATGTCTTTTCCCTCGGCCTCGCGCCGTTTCAACCCCCGCTCGACGGCCTCCGCCACCGCGATTGCCTGCGGCACCGTAAAACTCACCGTCGCGTTGACGCTCACCCCGTGGTACGTCGCCTCTTCGATGGCCTTGATACCCGCCTTCGTCACCGGCAGCTTCACGTTAATATTCGGCGCCAGCTTCGCGAACTCGCACGCCTGGCGCACCAGCCGGTCCGGGTCCCGGTAGTATTTCGCCATGGTCTGGATCGAGATCCGGCCCTTTTTCCCCTTTTCCCGGTCGAACACCGGCCGCAGGATCTCCGCGCCTTTGATGGCCATCTCCTGGTTGAGCCGCAGCGCCACCTCGTCGTCCGTGAACGTCGGATTTTCCTCGGCAATCTCGCGGATCCGATCCTTCCACAGGTGCATTTCCTTGTTCAATACGTAAACGACGATGCTCGGGTTCGTTGTCGCGCCGACCGCCCCGTGCGCAACCGAAAACGTGAGTTCGTCTATCGAGCACGAGTCGTTCCAGAGGTCCGTGATGGTCGTGCAGGCCATTTCATGCAACGGCCCGATATACGGCTGTTGGTTCATCTGTCCCTCCCCATGAACCGGTTATCGCTTTTTGCTGCCCAGGTTTCTTGTGCCCCGCCCGGGGCGTCCCGCAACCTGATTCTAATATAACGGAACCCGGTCGTCCACCTTTTGATACGTCTCTTTCACCCAAGCGTACCGCGGGTCTTCCTGGTTTGCCAGGCTCTGCGCGCTACCCGCAAGCACGTTCACGTAATATGTCGTATACCCCGGCGGGCTCGCAACCGGGTGGTGGCCTTCCGGGACGAGCACGGCGCAGTTTTCCTCCGGCATGCACACCGCATCGATGGGCGACGTCCCGTGCATGGGCGAGCGCGGTTCCGTATAAACGCGCTGAAACGCATACCCATCCGGCCGGTCGAACTTGTAGAAGTAAACCTCCTCGAGGTCCGCCTCGATCAGTTTCCCGTCCCGCTCGATGTGGACGTCGTGTTTATGCGGCGGGTAGCTGCTCCAGTTACCGCCCGGCGTATACACCTCGACCAGCACAAGCCGGTGTACCGGCGATCCCGGCGGCAGCAGGTCGTTGATCTGCCGCGTAACATGGTCGCCGCCCCGCACGCTGATCCGCACGTCTTCCGGCCGGATTATCCATGGCGCGTGATCCTCGTCCGTCGGAACCCACGCCACCGCGAACTCGCCCGCCTCTTCCGCTTCCACCTCGAACTCGGTCCCGCGCGGCAGGTACAGCGCGTGCGCGGCCCCCTTAAAAACATTGGCCCTGCCGCCGACCCCGCGCCATTCCCCGCGGTTCGACCGTACCGCGTAGCGGCCGCTGAGGTTCACAAGAGCGAGTTCATTATGGCCCGTCGAAAAAGCCCACCGCCCGCCTGAAGCCAGCCGCCGCGCCTGAAACGAAATGTACTTCCAGCCCGCTTGTTCCGGCGTGATCGACAGGATCAGATCCGGATCGGAAGGGTCCGGCGCCGGCCGGCGCACAAGGTTCTTTTCGGTGTACAGCATGGCCTAGTCCAGTTCGTGGGCGAGGTGAATGAAAAGCGCCGCCGTCCAATGAAAATCTCTCACCACGCCGAATCCCGCGCCGCCTTTATTCCCGCAACCGCCTTTCCGCGGCAACTCAGCCGGCGGAAGGTTCGTCGACGAATCGTAATACTCGTAAAGGCACCCGTAGAGCATGTAGCAGCGCGCGATCTCCTGCAGGCTGATCCGCGCGATCCGCCGCCCTTCCTGGAAAAACCCGTAAGACATCAGCCCGTAATAAATCAGCGTGTTGATGTTAATCCACGTTGGCCCGCGCCACATGTCCTGCGAATACGTCGCCTCGTCCGGCGAAACCGTAGGCACGGGAAACGGCGACCAAAACTCGTTCGGATTCATCAGGTGCATCCGCAGCGCTTCCGCCCGGTCCCTGTCCGGAATCTGGCCGAACAACGGCATAAACCCTGCCGCCGTCTTCACTGGAATAAACTCGCCAAACTCGTCCAAATCAAAATAAAACGTCGCCTCGTCGTCCCACAGCAACTCGTTCATCCTGGCCGTAATCTCCGCCCGCCGCCGTTTCCACTCCTCGACGTCGCGGGGCCGGTCCAGGCATTTTGCGATCTTCTCGAGGCTGTGATATTCGCTGGCCATGTAGCTCGAGAGGTCGACGGCCGTGATCACGTTGGCCTCGTCGAATCGCGGGCTGTTGTCCATCCCCGATTCCGCGCCACGTGCCCCGCGGATCGCGTCGTCTTCGACCCGCAGTTGCCAGCCGTACAACCCGTTGGGCAGTTTCCGGCTGTCCTCGAACCACTCGATATACCGCACAAGCCCGTCGTACATCTCCCCCATGAAATCCTGGCGCATCGTGTGCTCGCTCAGTTGGCACACCGCCCAAGCCAGAAGCGGCGGCTGGCAGCCTTCCTTCACCGGCAACAGTTCGCCCGGCCGCACCGCAAGGTTCAGCTTCCCGCTCGGCAATTGTTTCACGAACAGTGCCCGCAACACGTCTCTGGCCAGTTCTGGCCGCGTATGTTGCAGCCCGAGCACGTGAAACGCCGTGTCCCACAGCCAGAGATAACGGTGCGGCATCCGGTCGGCCGTAGTCCACCGGAACGGGATATCGAGTTGCGCGCTCTCGATGCTGATCTTCTCGACCGACGCCGCCTTATAATACGTCCGCCGGTTGCTCCCGGACAGCGAGCCCGGCGGCTCGATCGCCCGGTAAAAGGCCAGCCGCGCCGACGTCGCCTCACCAAAATCCGCATCGAGCGCCGCCCGGGCTCTTCCCGCGGCTTCCGCCTCAGACTCGTACGAAATACCCACCCCGAACCGATGCGCCTGCTCGTCTTTCCGCCCCACCACCGCCACCGTCCATCCCTCGCCCGAGTACACCGTCGCCCCGTCCCCGCTCACCTTCCCCTCGAGATTCGCCCCCAGTTCCGGAGCCACCGACTCCGGCAAGTTGCTGAAACGTACTTGAACCGTCATTGACGCGCAGTCAACAAACGCCCCCTCGACAACCCCTTCTTCCCCTTCATAAAGCGCCGTCACCCGCCAGCAATCGCCAAAACAGTAATCGCCGGGACTGCGAAATTGGGCAAGGCGCTTTCCGCCGACCGTCAGGGCCAGCACAAGACGCGGCGACAGCCAGAAATCCCAACCTAGCCCCTCGGCAGTCCCCGCGGCCACAAACGGTTCGGCGCAGCGAGTCTCCCCATCGGCTCCCGAAAACGCAAAAAGACCCCCCTCCGGCCACACATTGGCATACTCGTCCATCCGCAATCCCCGCTTCCGACTTGTCACTACGGCCAACGACTACACTAGCGTCTCCGCCCCCCAATTACAAGCCGAATCCCGCCGCGCGCGCTCCTGTCGGTCCTTACAGGTCCTATCCGTCCTATTCGTCCTTATAGGTCCTATTTTTGCTACAGCAGTATCCGCTGGAGCGCCACCACCACACCCTGCACCTCCACGTCGTGCGCCGGAAGCACCAGCGGTTTCATGGCCGAATTGGCCGGTTGCAACTCCACTTCATTCCCGCGCGGATGAAAATACTTCACCGTCGCCTCATCCCCGACCAGTGCCACCACCACGTCGCCCGCACGCGGCTCCCGTTCCTGGTCCACCACGATCACGTCCCCGTCGAGGATGCCCGCCTCCACCATGCTCTGCCCCTGCACACGCAGGCAATAGCCTTTCAGCCGCGATAGCGCCGGCGCAACCGTAACGAAATCCTCGATGTTCTCCTGGGCAAACAGCGGCTGGCCCGCCGCGATACGCCCCACCAGCGGCAACGTCCCCCCGCCTTGTTGATACAGGCCGGCCGCCGCCTTTTCCGTCACCCGGATCCCGCGCGCCTTCGACGACCGCTCGATATACCCTTTCTTCTCCAGCGCCACCAGGTGGTCGTTTACGCCGTTGGTCGAGGCGATCTGGAACTGCTGGCCGATTTCCGCGATCGTCGGCGGCCAACCCCGGTCCCGGATCGATTCAACAATAAACTGCAGAATAGCCCCTTGCCGCCGCGTCAACTCGCGTGTCATCTTCGTGCCCTCGAAAAACGTCTGAATTCTTTTTCAGCTATATTCAACCACGAATCCCACCCGATGTCAAGAGGCCCGCAGGTCTAACCGTTTGAAGGGCGAAGTGAGAAGTGCAAAGTCAAACTGAGAACTTTGAACTCCGCACTTCGCATTCCAAACGGGAAAGCCGCCTTGAAATCATCCTGCCGCCCGTGGATACTCTGCAAAGGCTAAACAAGGAACCTTCCGCTATGAAAAACTACCGCATTCTTTACCTGATTGGGCTCTTCATTTTCTGCATCGTTTCCGGCTGCACGCAGCCCGGCACTCCCCCGCCAAAAACCGACTCCGTCCCAACACCGCCGCCGGTTGCAGCGCCCGCACCCACTCCTGCGCCGGCCGCGGCGCCCGCCGTGGAAGTCGACCAGTTTGGCGTACCAACCGGCGATACGCCCCCGCCCATGCCCAAAGGCTATGAAAGCACCGAGGCCATGTACGCCGCCATATCCGCTGGCGAAGTGCAATTGATCAACAAGGACGACCCCCCACCCGAATCGGTCGGCGTCGTCGTCAAGAAAGACGTCGAATATGGCCGGGTCGGCGAACGGCCCCTTCTGCTCGACCTCTACCTGCCCGGCAACGTCAAAGAGCCTGCCCCCGGCTTTATTTTCATCCACGGCGGCGGTTGGAGCGGCGGTGACCGTGCCGATTACGCCTATTATTGCACCCGCTTCGCCGCACGCGGATACATCGTCGCCACGGTCGGATACCGGCTTTCAGGCGAGGCCAAATTCCCCGCCGCCGTGCAGGACACCAAATGCGCCGTCCGGTGGATGCGCGCCAATGCCGCCGCAAATAACATGGACCCCAACCGTATCGCCGTCATGGGCGGGTCCGCCGGCGGGTATCTCGCCATGATGATCGGCTACAGTTCAGACGTCCCCGAACTCGAGGGCGATGGCGGATACCCCGGCGTCAGCAGCCGCGTAAACATCGTCATCGACGGGTATGGCCCCACCGATCTCACCGCGCCCGTCGCACAGACCGCCCCGCAAGTCACCAGTTTCCTCGATAAATCTTACGCCGACGACCCCGATCTCTTCCGCCGCGCTTCTCCCATCGCCTACCTGACCCCCGACGACCCGCCCACCCTCATCTTCCAAGGCACTGTCGACGACACCGTGCCCGCCGAACAAAGCGACCTGCTGGCAAAAAAATGCGCCGAGATCGGCGTCCCATGCCAGTACGTCAAGTTCGATGGATGGCCACACACACTCGACCTCGCCCAGGAACCCAACATCGTCTGCCAGTGGTACATCCTCGACTTCTTCAAAAAACACTTACTGAACAAATAAGCACCATTTGAGACGCTCCCAATAGTTTTGGGGGCATCCTCTTTTTTTTGGGGGCAGTCCGGTTCACTGCCGGTGGGGTCCCAACGGGAGCATCCCAAAGGTTGACATGGGGCGGAGTATTTGGCTATAATACCAAATAGTAAAGGAGAGGGCATGGATAAGAAAAGACAGCACAGGCTCGAAGCCCGGGCGGATATTATCAAAGCGATGGGGCATCCGACGCGGCTGTTTATCGTCGAGGAGTTGTCGCGAGGCGAGCGTTGCGTGTGCGAGTTGCGGGACATGGTTGACGCGGATGTGTCGACGGTATCGAAGCACCTGAGCGTGCTGAAGCGTGCGGGGCTTGTCGAAGATGACAAGCGGGGCTTGCAGGTGTATTACCGGCTTTGCTGCCCGTGCATTTTGAAGTTTTTCGGCTGCATCGAGACGGTGCTGAAGGAAAACGCGCGGCGGCAGCAGGAGTTGGTGGGCTAAACATGCGTTTTTCGGGCATATCGGTAAGCGCACAGACGCAAAAAGAACTGAAAACGCTGGCCATTTTGGTGGGGGTTTTCCTTGGTCTTTTTTACCTGCCGGTGGGTGTTGGGCGTTTTGATCACGCGGTGCTCGAGTCGCTTTACCTGGTGAAATGGTATGCGCGGGAGCACGTGCTACTTTGCCTGATACCGGCTTTTTTCATTGCGGGCGCGATATCGGTTTTTGTGAGTCAGGCGGCTGTGATGAAATATCTCGGCGCGGGCGCCAATAAGGTGCTGGCGTATGGTGTGGCGTCGGTATCGGGATCGGTGCTGGCGGTGTGTTCGTGCACGGTGCTGCCGTTGTTCGGCGGCATATACAGTATGGGCGCGGGCCTCGGCCCGGCGACGGCGTTTCTTTACGCGGGCCCGGCGATCAACGTGCTGGCGATCGTCCTGACGGCGCGCGTCCTGGGGCTGGAGATAGGGATCGCGCGGGCGGTCGGCGCGGTCGGGTTCAGCATCGTGATCGGCTTGGCCATGCACTTCATTTTCAGGAAAGAGGAAGCGCAACGCATCGCCGCCAAAGCGGCGCCATTGCCGGCGGAACAGCCGCGGCAGCTGTGGCAGACGTCGGGCTACCTGGCGGCGATGGTGGCGATCCTCGTGTTTGCCAACTGGGGCGAGCCCGCCGAGTCCACGGGCGCGTGGCATGCGGTTTATGCGATGAAATGGCTGTTGACGGCGGTGTCGGCGGGGGTGCTCGGCGGGATGCTGGTAACGTGGTTTGGGCTGAAATGGTGGAAGACGGCGCTGATCGCCCTGCCGACGGCGGCCTTGGCGCTGCTTTTTCCCGGAACGCCGGCGGTGGCATTTGCGGCGGCGGTGGTGCTGCTTTCCGCGGTGACAAGCACGCACGACGGCGAGTTGGGCGAGTGGTTCGGCGCGACGTGGGGGTATGCGAAACAGATCTTGCCGCTGTTGCTGGCGGGCGTGCTCGTAGCCGGGCTGCTGCTTGGCCGGCCCGGCGAAGAAGGGCTGATTCCGTCAAGCTGGGTTGCGCAATCCGTTGGCGGCAACTCGATCCGGGCCAATTTCATGGCGTCGGTGATCGGCGCGTTCATGTATTTTGCGACACTCACCGAGGTGCCTATCCTGAAAGGCCTGATAGGTTCAGGGATGGGGAACGGCCCTGCGCTGGCGCTGTTGTTGTCGGGCCCGGCGTTGTCGCTGCCGAGCATGCTGGTGATCCGGAGCATCATGGGCACAAAGAAAACGGCCGTGTATGTGTTGCTGGTGATCGTGATGTCGACGTTGAGCGGGATGATGTTTGGCGCAGTATCGCCATAGGAAATGGGACAAATGGGACATAT
>DATKVG010000159.1:0-16534 GCA_035530195.1 Bathyarchaeia archaeon
GCTGATGTGTGGCGGCCCTTCAGGCCTCAGAATGTCCGCCGCCTCCGACGGCGACGGGATGTCCAATGTCGAGGAAGGGGCCGACGATCCCGATGGGGACGGAATCCCGAACTACCTCGACCCGGATTCGGACAATGACGGCATAAGCGACCGGGCCGAAATCTCGTTTGGCCTCGATCCCTACACCGCGGACCCGCCCGGCACGTTGCCGCTGGCAACCTGGCCGGTGGCGATAGGCATCCTGATGGCCGCGCTCGCCTGGTTCAAACGGCGCGTATACCAGGGCCGCCTATCTGGCTGACACCCTGCAACGTGTGGCGCGGCCGGTCTCGAAACCACGAGACCGGCCGCGCCCCAAATGAATCGAATACGTTAGCGTATTTATGAAGACGCGCACGGGGTCTCGCTGCAGTAAACGCATATTTCATATGGTAAAGCGCAACTTTATCAATTAAATCCCCCTTGTTCCGCAAAATCAGCGCCTGTTTTCCCGCCTTCGCTGCATCCCGAATGGCAACAGAAAGGGATCTATAAACATAGGCGCTCGCAGCCGTCTAAGAAACCCGTTGCTTCGGGCGTTTTAGTATATGTCCAAGTGGCAAGTTTTTCCGGCTGGCCATTGTCTGATCGATGAGCCAAGGATTAAACTGGTTAAGAACCTTCGGAGGGCATGTCCATGCGATCCTCTATTCTAGCTGTCCTTTTGCTGTTGGCGTCTTCATGCGCTTGGGCTCAACCGCCGCCTGCGCCGGCGGCGCCGGCCACCGAGACGACCATCGCCGATCAGGTCGACGTCGCGGTGACGGCGTACACGGCGGGCCTGGCGCTGGTTCGGGATTCCCGGAAGCTGAGCCTGCCGACGGGCGAGATCGACCTGCGGTTCTCGGACGTGGCGCAGCAGATCCGGCCGGAGACCGTGAGCCTGCGGTCGGTGAGTGCGCCGGGTTCGGTAGCCGTGATCGAGCAGAACTACGAGTTCGACCTGATCAGCCCGGCGAAACTGATGGAAAAGTATGTCGGGAAGAAAGTGGCGCTGGTGAACTTCAGCAAGGAGATAGGGTTCGAGCGGGTCGAGGCGGAGCTGATGTCGGTCAACCAAGGGCCGATTTACCGGGTCGGCGGCGAGATCTTCCTGGGTCATCCGGGCAACGTTGTGCTGCCCCAGATTCCCGAGAACCTGATTGCGCGGCCCAGCCTGATCTGGCGCCTCGCCAACGAGGCCGCCGAACAGACCGTCGAGGCGGCCTACCTGACCGGCGGGATCGGGTGGAAAGCCGATTACGTGATTACGCTTGCGCGGGACGAGCAGTCGCTGGGCCTGAACGGTTGGGTGACGCTGACCAACCAGTGCGGGGCGACGTTCAACAACGCGATGGTGAAACTGGTTGCGGGCGAGGTCAACCTGGCGCCGCAGCCCCGCGTCATGATGCAACTTGATTACGCGGCCAGGCCGGCCGCCGAGGCGCCGGCGATGCCGCGCGAAGAGGCGTTTGGCGAGTACCACCTCTACACGCTGCCGCGGCGGACCACGATCCGGCAGAACCAGACCAAGCAGGTTGCCCTGCTGGCCGCCGAGGGCGTGAAGGCGGGCAAACGCTACGAGTTCCGCGGGCAGGAGTTCTACTACATGCAGATCATCCCGCCGGAGGACCGCAACGAGCCGGTGGCCGTGTTCCTCGAGTTCCGAAACGAGGCGGGGAACAACCTGGGAATCCCACTGCCGGGCGGCGTGATGCGGGTGTATCAGGAAGACCAGGACGGGATGCTCCAGTTCTCGGGCGAGGACTCGATCAAGCATACGCCCAAGGACGAGAAGGTGAGCTTGCGGCTGGGGAATGCGTTTGACGTGAAAGGCGAGCGGATCCAGACGGATTTCCGGCAGATCGCCCAGAAGGTTACCGAGAGCGCGTATAAAATCACGCTGCGTAACCACAAACAGCAGGATATCGTGGTGGAAGTGGTCGAGCCGGTGCCGGGCGACTGGGAGGTCCTCGAGAGTTCGCACGAGTACGAGAAGAAAGATGCCCGCACGATCCTGTTCAAAGTTCCCGTGCCAAAAGATGGCGAAGTCAAAGTCGAATACCGCGTGCGCGTGAGGTATTAAGTGCATAAGCAGATGAATGTATTTCGTCGTGGGCCGGTTCTCAACCTGCAATCGGCCCTGAAAGGGCCAGACATATTAGCCTGGGGCAACGCCCCAGGAAATGGCGGTCACATAAGGAAGCACCCTGAAGGGGTGCAACAGGTGTTGTGTCGCCCCTTCAGGGCTGGACCTGTTTGTCGATCTAAACCTGGGGCGTTGCCCCAGGCTGGCCTGTACCGGCCTTTCAGGCCTCAAGATGTCGGGAGAACAGTTCGCCGTAAACCTGATTAGTTGAACTAAGGCGGCCAATGAATGAGCCGCAGTTGGAGACTACCATGGGAAAAGTTGCTCTCGTTGTTCTGTTAATGCTCTTGCCGTGCGCGCTACTTGCGCAGCAGCCTGAGGCGGCGCCGACGGGGCCTCTTCAGATTCCGAGGCTGAATAATCCGGTGGCGGAATCGGTGTATCGGGCGGAGAGCACGATTGCCGATCAGACCGACGTTGCGGTGACGATTTACAACAACAACCTGGCGTTGGTCAGAGACCGGCGGAAAACGGTTCTGATGCCGGGTGAGATCTCGCTACGGTTTTCGGACGTTTCGCAGCAGATCCGGCCGGAGACGGTGAGCCTGCGGTCGCTGACGGAGCCGGATGCCCTGCGGATTATCGAGCAGAATTACGAGTTTGACCTGATGAGCCCGGCGAAGCTGATGGAGAAATACGTCGGGAAAGACGTTCGGCTGGTCAATTTCAGCACGGAGATCGGGTTCACCGAGAAAGACGCGCGGCTGCTGAGCATCAACGAAGGGCCCATCTATCAGATCGACCGCGACATCTACCTCGGCCATCCCGGCACCGTGGCGCTGCCCGAGATTCCGGCCAACCTTATCGCCAAACCGTCGTTGATCTGGCTGCTGCAAAACGAGGGGACCGACCACGACATCGAGGTCAGCTACCTCACGGGCGGGCTGGGTTGGCAGGCGGATTATGTGCTCACGCTGAACCGGGAAGAGACGCTGATGGACATCGAGGGCTGGGTGACGCTGACCAACTCGTCCGGCGCGCAGTACACCAAGGCGCTGCTGAAAGTGGTGGCGGGCGAGGTGAACGTCGTACCCGAGCCCGAACGGAGGATGCGCGGCGGCGGGGCTATGATGAAAGCCGCGGCCGCGGATGGCATGCGCGAGGAGACCTTCGCCGAATACCACCTTTACACACTGCCGCGGCGGACGACCATCAAGCAGAACGAGAGTAAACAAGTGAGCCTGCTCACGGCTTCGGGAATCGGCGTAACGAAGATCTATGAGTTGCGCGGCAATGAGGGCTACTATGCGCGGCGGATTCCGCCGCAGCCCGAGCAGAGCGTGACGGTATTCCTGAAGTTCGCGAACAAGCAGGAGAACCAGTTGGGTATGCCGTTGCCGGGTGGGGTGATGCGCGTGTACCAGGAAGACCAGGAGGGGATGCTCCAGTTCGCCGGCGAGGACCGGATCAAGCACACGCCCAAAGACGAAGACGTGCGGCTGAAGCTGGGCAACGCGTTTGACGTGGTTGGCGAGCGCATACAGACCGACTGGAGCCGGATCGCCGACAACGTCTACGAGAGCGAATACAAGATCACGCTGCGCAACCACAAAGAGCAGGATATCCAGGTGGACGTGGTCGAGCCGATGAGGGGCGACTGGCGGATCCTGTCGAAATCGCACGAGTTTGTGAAACGCGATGCGCGGACGGCGGTGTTCACGGTGCCGGTCCCGAAAGACGGAGAAACCGTGGTGACGTACCGGGTGCAGGTGAGGGCGTGACGGTGGGACGGTCGCTGACGGCGCGCCGGTCTCTGACGGCAGCGCAGATGCGGGAGGCGGATCGGCGCTGCATCGAAGAGCTTGGCATACCCGGCGCGGTGCTGATGAACAACGCGGGCCGGGCTGTGTTCGAGCAGGTCGGCGAAACGCCGATCGGCGAGGGGCCGGTGGGTGAACGCCGCCTCGGCGTCGTGTGCGGCAAGGGGAACAACGGCGGGGACGGTTTTGTGGTGGCGCGGCTGGCGTTGCTCGATGGGTACGAAACGCGGGTGGTGCTGCTGGCAGAGCCGGACGAGATCCGGGGCGATGCGGCGACGTTCCTGCATGCGTACCGGCGGCTGGGCGGCCGGCTCGACGTAGCGGCCTCGGAACAGGCCGCGTCGCGGGCGATGTCGGGTCTGGCGGATTGCGCCGCGCTGGTTGACGCGATCCTGGGCACGGGCATCTCGGGGGAGGTTCGGGGTGTGTCGCGCGCGGCGATCGATGCGTGGCCGGACGGGCCGGCAACGATTGCCGTGGACCTGCCGTCGGGCCTCGATGCGGACACGGGCGAACCCTGCGGATGTTGCATCCGGGCACACACGACCGTCACGTTTCAGTTTCGCAAGAGAGGTTTCGACAACCCGGCTTCGACACCCTACGTGGGCCGGCTCGTCGTAGCCGACATCGGCATACCGGAAGTCTGCGCGGATGACAAAGAGTGGGAGAAACTGAGCAATGTCGCACGGAACCGCTCATGAGCGGGTTCAGAACGGACCTCTTAAGCTTCCAAGGTGGGGCAGGCTGCTACGTTATGTCCTTTACGGCTGTTTTTGGGTACTGGCTCGCACAGTAACTCGGCTTCGGGTGAAGTGGCTGGACGCCGATTCGGAGGCTATATCCGGCGGGATACTCGTTGGCCATCACAAGAGCGATCTCGATGCGATCATAGCATTGCCCTCGCTGCTTTGGTCGCCAAGAACCGGGAAGGCTGCGGCCCGCGGCGTGGTGGTTTCCGCCGAGCAGGTTTTCGCGCCGGGTTTTCTTTCGGGCTATGCTGTGAGGGAGCCGCGCTGGCTGAGCTTTCTACTCTATCCCCTCTGTGTGTCGCGGATCATGAAAGCAATGGGGTGGTATCCGATTGCGCAGGGGCGTGAGCGCTACCTGCTTTCTCACCTCATTGACGTGCTGGAAAATGAAGGGGATCTACCGCTGATTGAAGTATTCGAGCGCCCGGAAACGTACCTGCCGGGGACGCTGCCGGGCATGCGTATTCGAGACGTGTTGGGCTGGAAATACCGGGACCCCTTGTTCACCATGCGCGACTTCTCGATTTTCAAGCCGGCGGTCATGGATCGTCTGCAACAACGCCACAAACAACGAATCGCCTCTTCCCTGTCGTTTTTTGCCGACACGCTGAACAACGGCGGCATTGTTTTTGTCGCCCCTCATGGCCCCGCCCCTTTTGACGGGCGTCTGGCGCCTTTCAAGTCGGGTTTACGGCAAATATTTCAGGCCGCTCAGGGCGAGGTTGTCTTGATTCCATTGAACATAACGTACGATGCGTTGAATCGCGGGCGGGTCAGTGCCTTCCTGGCGATGGGTCCCTTCTTGCGGGCAAGCCAGGATTGGGCGCGGGATCGGCTGGAACAGGAGGTCCGCCGTGCGATTCTGGGGGCAACGACGGTGACTCTGGGGCATTTGACTTCGTATTATTTGCGGCAAAAGGCGTTGCGCGGAGAATGCGACGCGCCCGAGAAGGAATTTCAGGCCGAGATGCGTGAGCAGGCAAAACAGATGGCGCAATCGGGCTTCCTGGTAGACGACCGCCTCCTGAACCAACGTTCCTTTAATCGCCGGTGGCATGGATATATTTCGTACGCAATTCGCAGAGGATTGATCCGAAGACGTGATGGTTTGCTGCATTTCGATTCCGAGACTGTTTTGAGCGGCTCAGTCTCTAAACCGGAAGAAATGAAAGCATGGATGGTTTGCGCCAACGAACTGGAAGCGTTGATGGAAAGTAGGAGTGCCGAATTGCCCACTACCGTGCCCGGAAATCACTTCAAGACTTCCACTGGGGCATGAGCAATGCCGTGATGCTTTCGGGGGCCAAGTATACTGGAGCGCCCGGTTGTGGCGGGTCGATTCTAACGATATCCTCAGGGCCAATTCGATACCAGAGCAGTGAATCGTCTTCGAGCGGCACATGGAACCGGTATCTGATCTCGAGGGGCCGCCGATCTTCGGTGACGCTCAGAACCGTGGCGGTGAAACCGTCGGTGGTCAGGACGTCGCCAACGCGAAACGGATCCTGACGGCCTCGAAAGGTGGTTCCGTAGGGGAATGCGAAGAACCCCCCTTCCTGCGACACGTCGATGGTATGGGTGTCAATACGAGAGGCTTTGACTGCCGCGGTGCCCACGGCCAACGCCCATGTATGACGAGGCACAGTCTCCCCGGTAACGGATCGTGTGACGTATAGGGCGGCTGTGAAAACATCCAGCGGAGCACGCAGCATAATGAGCGACTGATGGGCCACCTCGGGATTTGCGGGCAGTCTGGATGTGCCGAGTTCCATTGCCCTTCCGAAAATGCCCACGCTGATAGAAGAAAAAGGCATTGCAAGAGGGGCAATGATCAAATGAGTGCCTACAAAGAAGCATACGGCAGCTTTATTGATGCGGCGCCGCCAAGACGGTTTCGGGTTATTCCACGCGGCCAGTCCTTTTTCGATAAACATTGCCACAAGCGCCATGGCGCCGATGCCCGGAAAGCAAAGAAGGCGTTCGCCCGGAAGCGTAGCACACACCGGCAAAGCGGACAGGACCATTCCGGCGGCCCAAAAACGGGCCACGGGTTCAGCTTTCAAGAGGGGCCGGAACAGGATGAAAACGACCGCTATGGCGGCGATTCCGACCATGCTGTGAATGGTTTGCCCGGATTGAGACAGCACTGGGTAAAGATTCGCCGGAACGAGACCCAACTGAGCGTGGAGCAAACTGGGAAGGTGCATGAGAAGGGCGGAGAGAAACCGGCCCGGATGGCTGAACGGGTCGTGATACAGGCCTGACGCGCCTGTCCCGTAGTTCTGGACGCGGTAAAAGATCAGGTACACCACCACTACTGCGGCGTAAGGAACCAAAGAAAGAAGGCGGTTTCTAAGAGAACCCTTATCGATAAACGTAACGTACGCCAGGAGATAGCCGCCTACGGAAACCATTGCTTCGCCGCAGCCGAGCCCTATTATGAGTGACAGCGTGGCCAGCGGAACGCCGGATCGCATGCGGCCGCGCCGTCCGGCGTCGTGAGCGATCAATACGAGCACCCCGAATAGGGTCGTCATTAGGGCATTTCGATTTGCAAGCCAGCCGACGGGAATTCCGTGGGCGTCATCAATTGCATAGAGCAGAGCGGCCAGGCCCGCCACCCAAGGTACAGGCAGCATTCGGCGATAAAGCAGCGCAACCATTGCGCAAAGCAGGCCGTACCATAGCAGGCTGTGCACGTGCATGAGCCACCATGCAGATCCGAGGAAGCGGAAATCGACATAATGGGTGAGCGCACTTAGCGGTCGAAAGAAAGACAGATTGGCATGATCGGGTGTCCACCATGGAAGCAGATTGGCAGCGATCCGCGCTCGATTATGCTCGACAATCCCATCGGCAGAGGAAAAGCAGTCGAGGCGGGTACCGCCAAAGTCGGGCATACCCGGATATCCGAGCACGGCCATTCTGATAAAATAGTCGTCGGCGTCAAGTCCTATCCATAAGGAGGGTGCGGCCAAGACCATTGCAATCACCGCAACCCCTAGAGCCATACGCGGATGACTAAGCAACGCCAGGGTGTGATTACTCCCCGTGGCCGTTTTCGGACCGTTTAGGTTTGTTTTGGTCCACGCTGACATTATCGCCAAGCGGCTACCTTTCCAGGGAATCATCAACAAAGATTACCGGAATATCCAAAATAGACGTGTCTTGTAATAGAATACCCAAAGTGAATGTATACTTGCTATAGAGTATCCAAAATGAACGCCTCTTGCTATAATATGGCCATCCGCGGCGGAAGGTCTGGTCCTCGCCGCGCCGGGGGGGGAGACTATGTTCTTGAACGTATTGGTGGAAAGTTATTGCATGGAAGCATTGCTGAAACTGAGAAGGAGTGTAGCCATGTCTAGAAGGCCCGGTTTTACTTTGATTGAATTGTTAGTCGTCATAGCCATAATCGGTATTCTTGCGGCCATATTGCTCCCGGCGCTGGCTCGGGCGCGCGAGGCGGCCCGGCGATCGAGCTGCCAGAACAATCTCAAGCAGATGGGAGTCGTGTTTAAGATGTACGCCAATGAGTCCAAAGGGCAAAAGTGGCCTCCCAAGACAGTCGCGTTAAGCTTTGCGCCGGAACCGGCAACTCTTTATCCTGAATATCTGACGGACGTGAACGTTCTGATATGCCCATCGGATCCCTCGGGGAAATCGATGCTCGAGCCCAACAGCGACAACACATGGGTCGACGAGATGGGACAGGTGGACTTGGCCCGGCTGGCCGAGGAGGGGGATGCTTCTTATGGCTACTTCGGGTTTGCCATTGGCTCGAATGAGTGGCTGCAAGGCTGGGACAATCCGGCGGACATTAACGTGGCCATGGTACCGGTTTTTGCGAATCCGGATGAGGATTTTGAGTTGACTCATCCTTTACTGGGCACGCTCCAGGTATACCGGCTGCGTGAAGGAATTGAACGGTTTTTCATCACCGATATCAATAACCCCGCGGCCAGCGCCATCGCCCAATCGGAATTGGCTGCCATGTTCGACGTGATGAACCTGAGAGCGGAGGATTTTAACCACGTGCCCGGCGGGGCCAATGTATTGTTCATGGATGGTCACGTTGAGTTTATCCGCTATCCAAGCGACCAGTTCCCGGTGACGGAGGAGTTTGCGACGCTGGCTTCGGCTCTGAGTTAGCGACACGCCGGTTGTTGTGGACCTGGTGGACACTGTGGACTTAGTGGACATCGTGGACGACAAAACCCGAAGTCGGCTATGTCCACAGTGTCCACTACATTGAGTAATGGGCTTTATGAGAACCTTTGTTGCGATCGAGGTTCCGGGGTTTATTCATGCGGCGTTGGAAGAGCTGAAAGGTCGGCTTCGGGGGGCTGGGGTGCGGGCGTCGTGGGTGAAGCCTGGGAATATTCATCTGACGCTTCGTTTTCTGGGCGAGATCGACGCGGATCAGGCGGCGGGGCTTGTTGACATGCTCGAGATCGAGTATGCGTCCATCCGTCCGTTTGTGTTGCAGGTATGCGGCGTTGGGGCGTTCCCGAACGCGCGGCGGCCGAGCGTACTTTGGGTGGGGTGCGAACCCGCCGAGGGCCCGCTCGAGCGGGTTCAGCAGGCGGCGGAAACGGCGGCGCGCGCGGTGGGGCTTGCGCCGGCTGCGAAGGGGTTCCGGGCGCACCTGACGGTTGGGCGGGTCAAGGACTGGCGGGCGGCGGGGCCGGTGGCCGATGCGCTGGATCAGGCTAAGGATTTTGATGCAGGTGAATTCGAGGCGTCGGGTGTGGCACTATTCAGGAGCCGGCTTATGTCGACCGGCGCCGTTTACGAGCGGCTGAGGGAGTTTCGGTTCTCATGATGTCGATGTCGGTCGAGGGATTGCCGGCGCGTGCGGCTTATACCGTGTTCACGCTGTACATGATGGTGATCCTGTTGCGGTGGGCGGCGGCGTACCTTCAGATCGACCTGTACAATCCGCGGCTGCGCTGGGTCAAAACCATGACGGACCCGTTGATCAATTTAGCGAAACGGTACGTGCCGACGCTGGGCCCGCTGGATTTTTCGGTGCTTGTGGCGTTGGTGGTTGTGTACGTGCTGAGACAGGTGACGGTGAGCGTTCTCAGCGGCCTTTTTGTGTGACCGCTTGTTTTTTTGCGGGGGTAGGGCTGTTCAGCGATGCACGCCTCTGATTTTACGGACGCGCGGAACCAGATGGTTGACGCGCAGTTGGCGGCGCGCGGGATCAACGACCCGCGGGTGCTTGCGGCCATGCGGAGAGTCCCCCGGCATCTGTTCGTGTCCGACGACCTGCGCCCGTACGCTTACGAGGACCACCCGCTCGCCATCGGCCACGGGCAAACGATTTCGCAGCCGTACATGGTGGGTATCATGACGCAGGTGCTGGGGCCGGGCGAGGGCGATCGGGTGCTCGAGATCGGGACGGGTTCGGGTTATCAGTCGGCGGTTCTGGCGGAACTTTCGGGGGAGGTGGTGACGGTCGAGCGGAACGCGATGCTGGCGGGGAGGGCGGCGGAACGGCTGGCTGAGTTGGGCTACTCGAACGTGCGGGTGATAGTGGGCGACGGATCGGAAGGCTGGCCGGACCTGGGGCCGTACGACCGGGTGATGGTGACGGCGGGGTCGCCCAAGGTTCCCGAGCCGCTCAAGGCGCAACTGAAAGAGGGCGGTCGTCTGGTGTGCCCGGTGGGATCGCGGGAACTCCAGACACTCTGGATCGTGACGCGCAGGGGTGGTGCGTATGAACTGGGCAGCAGCATCAATTGCGTGTTTGTTCCGCTGGTGGGCCGGGAGGGTTGGGCGGAGAAATGAGTAGGGCGGCTGTCTGCCCCAGCCGCCTCCTCAATCCCAAACCTTGCAACCCGCTATTTTCTTTTTGCGGGCTGGTACGGCGCGGTTTTGGCGTCGACCGTCTCGCTGACGACCTTTCGGACCTCGTTGGTGTTGAGGCCGGAGGCCATGCATTCGGCGACGGCGTCGATCAGGTGGCCCTTGACCATGCTGACGGTGGTGTCTTTGCAGATCTTGGGCGCCTTGTCGGCGACGGTGACGCCGACGCCCCGCCGGGTATGCACCAGTTGCAGGAGTTCCAAGTCACGGTAGGCCTTGGTGACCGTGTTTGGATTAATGTTGAGCATGCCGGACATCTCGCGGACCGACGGCAGTGTTTCACCCGGCTTGAGCCGTCCTGAGGCGATGGCGAACTGCACCTGATTCTCGATCTGGACGTATACGGCGATCGGGCTTTCGATGTTCACACAAAAACTGAGTTTCTCGGCCATGTTGATTTTCCTCGCTTCCTTAACTTCGTTTCTACGTTCTTCTTCCTTTGGGTCCCTAATATGGGTTATTTTACCACGTATGTAGTCAAGTTTACAAGCAAGCGGAGACAAAACTCGTATTGTCGACCATATTGGAGCCTGTTCCCGCACTGTTGTAAAAGGGGTTCACAAACTGCAAGACGTGAACAAGTTCAGTAGGGTATTGGAAGTGGACATATCGGCCGCGAGTTCCGCGGGGCGGTTCTGCAGGCGCCGTGCGCGGTTTTTAGGCCCCGCAATTCCCGCAAACCTGCTCCGTAACTCGGTGCCAGGGAAAACTGTTTACTGATCTTGCACGGCCTTAATCTATGGGTGAAGGGGAATATTCCCGCTTTGGCCCGGCCACGCAGGATCGCAAACCGACCGCGTCGCGCCCCGCCGCTTATTGTGCCGTATCATTTTTTTTGAATTTGGGGTTGGAGCCGGCGATAACGATGGTGATTTCGCCTTTGGGCGTTTTTTCCTTGAAGCGTTCCGCTAGTTCGTCGAGGTATCCGCGGTGTACTACCTCGAACTTTTTGGTGAGCTCGATGCAGACGGCGGCTAGCCGGTTTCCAAGGACTTCGCGCGCGTCCTGGAGCAGTTTACCGACGCGATAGGGGGATTCGAAGAGGACGAGGGAGTGGGGGAGATCGCGCTCGAGGGCGAGGAAGGTTTTACGTGGTCCGGGTTTTCTTGGGGGGAATCCTTTGAAGGTGAAACTCGAGGTGGGGAGGCCGGATGCGACTAGCGCGATGGTGACGGCGCTGGGGCCGGGAATAACTTCGACGCGGAATCCTTTGTTTCGGCATTCGGCGATGATGCGGTATCCGGGGTCGCTGATGCCGGGGTAGCCGCCGTCGGTGGTGAGTGCGACGGACTGGCCGGTTTCGAGTAGGCCGAGGATGCGATGTCCGGCGGCGGGTTCGTTGTGCTCGTGGTAGGAAAAGATGGTTTTTGGGCTTTTGACGGCGTGGCGTTCGAAGATACGGCGGGTAATCCGGGTGTCTTCACAGGCGAGTGCATCGACTTCGCCCAGGACGCGGAGGGCGCGGAGGGTGATGTCTTCGAGGTTGCCGATGGGCGTGGCAATGACGTAAAGGGTGGGGGGATGGGGTTCGGGTTCAGGCATTATGAGACGTCCCTGGTGGAAGGATGAAGGATGAATTGATTGCGGATTGCGGAGTGACACGGACGGACAGAAACGCGCCGGCGATCGAAGTCACGGACGAACACGGACACACACGGACGAACACGGATGGAGTTCCTAATCTGCGATGTCGGGTTTGAGGATGAACGTGTTGTGGTCGTTGTAGACTTTTTCGAGGCGTTTGTACATGGCCTCGTTTTCGTAGGTTCCGACGACGGCGCCGCCGGACCCGGCGAATTTGCAGTGTGCGCCCTGTTCTCGGGCGAGCATAACCATTTCGACGTTTCTCGGGTCGAGCTTGTAGAGGTTTCTGCGGAGGTCGAAGTTTTTGTCGAGCCATGGTCCGATTTCGTCGCCACGTGCGGCGCGGATGAGGTCGCGGCATTCCTGTGCGTAACTTGCGAACTCCTGCATGGCGGCGACGACTTCCGGGTCGCCTTCGAGCCATCGTTCGCGGATGTTGTTGTGGAATACTTCGGAACCTTCGGCGAGGTCTTTCCGGTAGGCAATGAAAAGCGGTGGCAGGAGGTTAGGGTCGATTTCTTCGTAGATGCCGTGGTGCTGAGTTTCCATGAGTTCGCGGTTGAAATCCATGAAGACGCAGCCCTCGTACGTCTGTATGACGCGGTCCTGGAGGCCTGCGGCGATTCCGAGTTCGTCGGTTTCGACGCTGAGTATGAGGTTTGGCAGGAGGGGTTTGGGGATGTGGACGTCGTAGAATTCCATGAGAGCGCGTAGTGTTGCGGTGACGAGCGCGCTCGAGCCGGCCAACCCGACGCGGATGGGGACGGTGGACCGGTAGCGGATGGAGAAGTTGTGTTCGCGGAGGGTGATATTGTGCTGCTCGCAGTAGTCGAGGAACTTTCGGATGGTGGCTTTCATGAGCCGGATGCCGCCGTAGTAGCCCTGGGCCTTTACGTCTTCGCGGAGGTCGCGCATCGAGGCGTATTTGAACCGGTCCTGGAAGCTGGGGACGATTTCGAGTTCGGGGCTTTCGTACATGGTGACTTTGGCGGCGAAATCTCGGATGACGAAGCTGATGGTTTTGCCGTAATAACCGTCGGACGGGTTGCCGATCAGGCCGGCTCGGGCGTATGCGGTAGCTTCACAGATCATTGCGGAAATCCCTTTGGTAAGAGAACAGGATACGGAAGAGAGGGAGCGCGATCAAGGGCCGGTGGGACCAGAAGAGACCAAAGGGACATAAAAAATGCGGAATGCGGAACGCGAAACGCGGAATGGTGTGTAAAGGCGCAAAAAGCGGCGCAAAAAGTGGCGCAAAAAGCGGCGCAAGAAGCGGCGCAAGAAGCGGTGCAAAAAGCGGCGCAAAAAGCGGCGCAAAAAGCGGGGACAGGCACGCTTTCTTCAAACTGCCGAAGAAGCGCCTCCAAACTGCCGGAGGCGTCGCGAGCCAGTCCCCGTTTTTTGCTAGATTTTGTTTTCTTGGCCGCGGAGTATTCGGGTGATGTTTGCGCGGTGTTTGTAGATGACGTAGAGTGCGACGAGGGCGGCGGCGGCTTGGAGTGGCCATGGTGCGCCGAGGCCGATGACGGATGCGGCGAGGACGATTGCGGCGACGATCGAGCCGGCGCTTACCATCCGGGTGAGTGCGACGACGGCACCGAATGCGGCGACGGCTATGGCGGTTGGTATGGGGGCGAGCGCGGCAAACACTGCGCCGCCGGTGGCGACGCCTTTGCCGCCGCGGAACCGGAGGAATATCGAGGCGGTGTGGCCGAGTATGGCGGCGATACCGCAGGCGAGGGGGAGGTATTGCCAGGGGGCGAGGCGGCCGAACAGGAGTACGGCTACGAGCCCTTTTGCGGCGTCTCCGGCGAGCGCGATTGCGCCAATCCTTTTGCCGAGGACCCGCATAGTGTTTGTGGCGCCGATGTTTTTGCTGCCCTGTTCGCGGATGTCGACGCCGCGGAATTTAAGGCCGAGCCAGAGGCCGGTGGGGATCGAACCGATGAGGTAGGAAAGGAGGATGGCGAGGAACGTCATGCTTTTTTCTCCCGTTGTTCCTCGCGCAGCTCGAGGCGGATGGGTACGCCTTCAAACCCGTATTTTTCGCGGAGCCTGTTTTCGATGAAGCGCATGTAACTGAAGTGGAACAGTCTTTTCTGGTTGACGAACAGGATGAATGTGGTGGGTTTTATGCCGGATTGCGTGGCATATCGGATTTTTGCGACTTTGCCTTTCTGGACGGAGGGCGCGTGAACGGCTCTGATGACTTCCATGAATTTGTTGAGATCGGCGGTTCCGATTCGTTTATGTGCTTCGGCTGCGACGTTGTCGATGTAGTCGAATACTTTGAACAAGCGGAGGCGGGTGAGGTTTGAGATGGTCAGCCAGGGGACGTAGTTGAGGAAGGGGGCTTTGAATTCGAGTTCGTCTTTGAGGGATTTGAGGCGGGCTTCCTTGCGATCGACGAGGTCCCACTTGGTCCAGACGAGCATCATAGCGGTGCCTTGTTCGTGGACATAATCGACGATTCGTTTGTCCTGCTCGGTGATACCCTCGGTGGCGTCCATCATGACGAGGCAGACGTCTGCGCGGCGGACGGCGCGGAGGGATCGGCTGACGCTGAAATGTTCGACGTACCGTTTGATGCCGGCTTTTTTTCGGAGGCCGGCGGTGTCGATGAAGAGGTAGTCGTTGCCTTTCCAGTGGAACTCGATATCGACGGCGTCTCGTGTGGTACCGGGTGTTTCGTCGACGATGACGCGTTCTTCGTTGAGTATGGCGTTGACGAACGAGCTTTTTCCGACATTGGGTTTTCCGATGACGGCGACCTTGATGATGGCGGGCTCAGCCTCCTCCTCCGGTTCTTCCTCCTCCGGCAACTCCTCTGCGGCCGGTTGCGGCGTCTTGGCGGATTCCGGCAGGTGTTTGACGACCTCGTCGAGGAGGGTGTCGATGCCGAGGCCGTGTGTGGAGCTGATGGCGAAGGGTTCGCCGAACCCGAGGCGGTAGAAATCGAACCGGTTTTGTTCGAGCTTTGGGTTGTCGAGCTTGTTGATGGCGAGGATGACGGGTTTGCCGTATTTGAACAGTTCTTCGCGCAGTTCCTCGTCGACCCGGGTGAGTTCCTGCTGGCCATCGATAAGGAAAATGACGACGTGAGCCTCATTGATGGCTTTTCGGATTTGTTCCTGCATTTTTTTGACGATGGGGTCAATGGGGTTTTCGACGATGCCGCCGGTGTCGACGACGCGGAATGGGCGTCCTTCCCATTCGGCTGATGAGTAGGACCGGTCGCGAGTGATGCCTTCTTCGAAATGGACGATGGCCCCCTGGCGTCCGGCGATGCGGTTGTAGAGCGTGGATTTGCCGACGTTTGGCCGCCCGACAATAGCGACCAGAGGTAGTTTTTTCTTTTTAGCCACTAGGCCTCGTCTTCGTTTCCGATTTGTTTGATGCCGTCGCGCATGTAATCGACGTATGAGACGGCGGATATGATCAATGTTACCACCATGAGGTGGCGTGCGATTGGGAGTTCGAGGAGGACGGCGATCACGAGGCTCATTTGGAACAGGGTGGTGAGCTTGCCGGTGATTTTGGGTCGGACGCGGACGGGCCCGTAGAATTCGTTGATGAGGTACGCGCCGACGACGATCATGGAGTCGCGCAGGAGGATGACGACGGGGAACCACAATGGTATTCGGTACGCGAAGTTGGAATTGACGGCCATGACGACGAATCCGATGTTGATCATGAGCTTGTCGGCCATGGGGTCGAGTATGGTGCCGAGTTTTGTTTTCTGGTTGTACGCGCGTGCGACGAACCCGTCGAGTGCGTCGGAAACAGCGGCGAGGAAGTAGACGATGAGTGCGCCGTGACGCAGCCAGGGCTGTTCGCGGGTGTAGCTGACGATGAGGCCGGCGAACACCGGCACGAGGAACAGCCGGAAGATGGTGATTCGATTGGCGAGCGTCACAAGCGGGGCCTTAGGTGGCCGGCAGGGGAGCCGGAGTGGTGTGGGGAATGGCTATCGCCATCCGGTTTCGAGGGCTTGAAGCAGCCACAATTCCAGGATCTCCCTTTCCGGCGGGCCGACCTACGATTGTTCCAGCTTGAGGTAACGTCGGATTTGGGCCACCAATTCCATGGGCAGAAACGGCTTGACAATGAGCGTTGCGGCGCCGAGCTTGAGTGTGTGAGCGCGTGCGTCGGGTGTGTGGGCGGAACTGACGCAGATGACGGGAATAGCCTGAGTCTGCGGGTTGGCCTTGATCTGCTCGCACACCTCGTAGCCGCTGATCATGGGCATCATGAGGTCGAGGAGCACGAGGTCGGGCTTCTCGGCATCGACGAGGTCGAGCGCACTGATCCCGTCAAACGCGCTGACGACGTCAAAACCTTCCGTCCGAAGCGTCCGCTCCATGAAAGCCACGACATCGGGCTCATCGTCCACCACGAGG
>DATKVG010000160.1:0-75324 GCA_035530195.1 Bathyarchaeia archaeon
CGTCGAGCCGGCAAAACTCGAAACCGACTTTCCGCGGGCGGTCGAGGCGGTGCGTGCGGCTGGCAGCGAGGTCTACATGATTTCGACTACGCTGTTCAGCGGCGACGATCCCGAAGCCCGACCCATCATGGCCATGGCACAAAAACTGGGGATTCCGTATGTCCGGATCGGCGGGCAGATGTACAGCCGCGACAAGAATCCCGCGGAAGAGTTGCCGGCGTTCACGGAACAGTTGCGGTCGCTGGCGGCGCTGGCCGAGGAGTACGGTCTGACGCTCGGGTACCACAACCATTCCGGGTACGGCAACGTGGGCGGGCCCATCTGGGACCTCTACGAGATGATTAAGGCCGTCGGCTCGCCGCGGCTGGGCTCGAATTTCGATGGCGCCCACGCCGCGGCCGAGGGCGCGTTCGGCGTGTGGCAAACCAACGCGCGGCTGATGGCGCCTCACGTCAAGATGATGGCCGTGAAGGATTTCATTTGGAACAAGAACAAGCCGGCGTGGGTGGCGCTCGGCAAAGGCATCGTGCGGACGGCGGAAGTTTTCAAGATTATGCGGGCGGCGGGTTTCTCAGGGCCGGTCTCGATGCATTTCGAGTACAAGGTTAAAGACAACAACGCGATGCTGGCGGAGATTAAAGACGCCGCGGTGACGTGTCGGGCGGAGATGAAGAAAGCGGGGTATGGATGATTGCAGATTGTCGATTGTCGATTGCAGATTGTCGATTGTTGATTGTTGATTGAGGCCGAGGTGGAGAGAAGGGGCTAAAGGTGGGTTTGGAGGAGGGAGTGGACGTTGTTGACAGTGTGGACGCTGTGGACGAAGATAGAAGGGCAGCATGAAGATTGGTATCATCGGCGGTTCGGGGTTGGATGATCCGAACCTGTTGCACGATTTTGATCAGGTTGAGGTGGACACGCCGTACGGGAAACCGTCGTCGTCGCTGACGTGCGGGGTGTTGAACGGGGCGGATGTGTATATCCTGGCGCGGCACGGGTACGATCATTCGCTGATGCCGACGCGGGTGCCGTTCCGGGCGAACATCTGGGCGCTCAAGAAGTCGGGGTGCACGCACGTGCTGGCGACGACGGCGTGCGGATCGCTGCGCGAGGACATCCAGCCGGGCCATATCGTGTTTCCCGACCAGTTCATCGATCACACGCGCCATCGGCCGCTGACGTTCCACGATGACAAGGTGGTGCACACGCCCATGGCCGATCCGTTCTGCGGGCCGCTGCGGCTGCTGCTGTCGGAATCGGCATCGCGGGTCGGCCTCTGCTACCATCCAACCGGCACCATCATCACCATCGAAGGGCCGCGGTTCAGCACGCGGGCGGAGTCGAACATGTTCCGGGCGTGGGGCGCGGACATTATCAACATGTCGACGGTGCCGGAAGTGGTCCTGGCGCGGGAGGCGGGCATTTGCTACCAGTCCATCGCTATGTCGACCGATTACGATTGCTGGAAGGAAGACGAGGCGCCGGTGACGTGGGAGATGATCGTCCAGCGGATGGAACAAAACGCGGAGAACGTCAAGCGGCTCCTAATCGACACCATCCCACACATCACCGAAGACGCCTGCCCGTGCCGGGAAAACAGCTTCGACTAATGCGCCGAGAACTACACGCTGTAATCTTCCGCCGCTGGAGCGAAAAACGGGGACAGAGAAGCTGGTGAAGAAGCAGCGTATGGGTTGGAAGCCCGCGAAAAGCGGGGACAGAGAAGCTTTCTTCAAACTGCCGAAGAAAGCGAGTCAGTCCCCGTTTTTCGCTTAGAAACTGAAGTTGTATTCTGCGTGATCGAGCGTGGGTGCGTTGGCGTCTTTTGGTGAGATGGTGCGCGGTTCGAACGGCCATTTGATGCCGATGGCTGGGTCGGCGTAATTGAGGGAGCGTTCGGCTTCGGGGACATGCACCTGCGTGCACTTGTAATGAACGAGTGTGTTTTCTTCGATTGCGAGGAACCCGTGGGCGAACCCCGGCGGCAGCCACAGGGCCAGCGGCTCGGCCGCGTTCAACTCGCACCCAAACCACTTGCCAAACGTGGGCGAGCCGTTGCGCAGGTCGACGCCCACGTCGTAGACGGCGCCCGAAAGCACGCGGATCAGCTTGCCCATGCCGTGGGGCTCGAGTTGGTAGTGGAGCCCGCGCAACACGCCGCGGCGGGACAGGCTGAGGTTGTCCTGTACGAACTCGTGCGCGAATCCCGCCTCAGCCCATACGGAGCACGAGTAGAGTTCGGCGAAAAAGCCCCTGTTGTCGGCGGCGCAACCCGTCTCGACGAGCAGCACGCCGGGGAAATCGGTTTGCGTGAACTTGACAGGCATGGGCATAGGGCAACAGTTCCTTCTTCACCAATAGCGGGAATCGGCAAGGAAAAAGAACGTCATGGCCAAAATCAACGACACCACCATCCCAATTAGAACGACGGTTCCTTGTATCCCTTCCGCTTCCACCAGGCTCCTCTGCAAGGCCAACATTAGAAGAAAACAAACGACTGCGCTCAAGGCTCCCAGCCGTTGGAATCTCCTGGCGCGATTGAACACGTCAGAGTGTTGCTTTACCACAATCCCTTGTCTTATGGGGTATACCGCGCTTAAAACAACAATGGCAATCAGTAAGAACAGGACTGCAAACACTTGTGGAACGCGTAGGGCAACGAGAGAAAACCCCAAAATCAACCCCAGAAGAATCAACCCCAACCGGACGTTGAGCCGCTTCGATCGGGCAACCTCGAAGTAACAGAATAAGCCGCAGGATGGACAGCCAACTTTAGTTAAGAAGGCCAGCCTGATGCGTGTCGCAACAGGAAACTCATGTTCGCAGTGTGGACAGCGCATGACAACCTCGTGTGAAGCGCAAATTTTGTCACGCCCTTACAGGGCTAGCATTAATTATGACCCTTTTCCTGGGGCGTTGCCCCAGGCTGACATGTCTCGCCCCTGCGGGGCTTATTCCAGACTGCCCCATTCAGCGAACGTGGCCAACGGCTCTCGGTCGGCGACCGAGAGTTGCTTCAGCGACCTACATAGGCCCGACGCGGAAGCAGTCGACGCCGGCGAAATAGCCTGTGGATTTCTCGTTTTTGCCGGTGATGCGCAACTCGCAGGTATTATTTTCGCCTTCATTGACGGTGATGGTGAAATCGGCTTTGCGGCGGACGACGCTTTCGGCGTAGCCGTCCCACTCACCGATTTTCTGGCCGTTGAACCAGAGTTCGCACAGGCCGTAGTCGGGCGCAGCCGTGTACCAGACTTCGAGCTTGTAGGTTCCGGCTCCGCCAGCCGGGATCGATGGGACGGGCAGGGCGTACGTGACCGGTGCTTCGGGACGGAACCACAGTTGGGCGCTGTCGCTCCACTGGTCTTTGAACCCGCCCATGGGCTGGACGGTTACTTCGGGTTTTTTGATGACTTCGGCCATTTTCTCGGCTTCCTCGGCGCCTTCTTCGGTAAAGAGCGTGACATCGGCGGGGAGGCGGTTGTCGGCGGCGGGCAGCGGGCCGAACGGCACGTGCGGTTCGGTCTGGTACCAATAGCCGACAGACGAGAAGTCGTCGCTGCGGTCGTTTGCGTGGCCGTGCTCGATGGTCACGCGGATGGATTGGGTGAACGGAATCGGATCGGTGATGTGATAGCGATAAACGTTCCAGAGTTCGTTGCGTTTATGGTCGCCGCGCAGCGGGCACCCGAGGAAATTGCTGCTGAACGCGGGGCCGTAGCACCACGCCCCGCAGAAGTAATCTTCGGACCCAGTGCCGTTCAGCGAAGGTTTTTCCTCGCCGTCGATGTAGATCATGTCATCGCCTTCGCCCCACCAGCCATCGGCCCGGTTGTGGATCGAGAGGTTGACGCCGACGTAGTGGCCGCGGCCCTTGGCGTCGACGAACGTGTAATTCTGGCCGGGCGTGCACGGATACTCCTGGCGGTACTGGGCGTGGAAATAACCTACGTCTTCGGGCGCGGCATCGGCCGACGAGACGTCGTATTGCTGGTAATCGACGTAGTAGTAAAAAGCGTTGCAGGGTTCTGGGCCGTCGTTGGTGAGCGTGACCAGAGCGCCGTTGGCAAACGGCATGCGCCAAAAACAGTTCAGGGCGTTTTGCGTGCCCATCTGGATCGGGAAGCTCGAGTACTGGTAGTAGCGCGAATGGCCGAGGCCGAAAAAGTCGCCGATGGGCGCCTCGACCGACGGGTTCTCCTCGCCGTCCCAGTATGCACGGAGCACGAGGTTCTTGAGATGGTGCGGGTCGTGCGAAGAGATCGTCACCCAGATATGGGTGATTGCGCCGGGCCCGTCAATCTTGGCAAGTTGCCTAGTTTCGCCGGGCTGGATCGGCCAATCCTGGCGGCCGTCGGCGTTGCCGCCGGACGGGTCGAAGCTCGACTGCCGCGCCGCCTTGAACAGCTTGAGCCGCGGCAGGTCTTCGAGACTTCCTTCCGCGACCGCGGATATGGCGAAGGCCAGCACGCAAAGGGTCGAGAGCATGAGGCACGAGATTCTGAGATAGTTTTTGTTGGACATGACCGCGCCTTTCCCAAGTTTCCCCACGGGCCCACAGTGGTTGCGGGGCACATGCTAGCATTTGCGGCCATTCCCCGGCAAACAAACAGTAGGCGCGGGCGTCTCGCCCGCGCCGTCCAGACCACGGGCTGCGACCAATGGTCAGACCTGTGGTCAACTAAGAACCGGAACCATCAGAGCTTCTTGCGATCAAGACGCTTTTCGTGTGGAGCATCGGTCAGCCCTTTGGCTGCGGTGCACGAAAAAAGGGGACGCTGCCCTTATTTCCCGCGGCAGCGTGGTCCAAGAATGAGGGCATACACGGAAATAAGGGCAGCGTCCCCTTTTTTCGAGAAGCCGGCGCCTACGAAAGTTTGATGAGGATGGCGCCGTGGGGCTGGACAGGGAAGGATGGCTGGGGGTCGATGTCCTGGCGGGTCCAGAGGTTGCGGAATTGTTTGGGGCCGGTGAGGCCGATCTCGGTTAGGTTGAGGGCGATGTCGGCGCTGATGGGGCGGCGGTTGAACAGGCCTACGGCGAGTGAGCCGTCTTCGAGTTGTTTGTACCAGATTTCCTCGAGGCCGTTGCGGGAGATGCGCGATGCTTGTTTACTGAGCGGGTCTTGGTTGACGGCGATGACTTCGGGGTTTGCGAGGATGCTGCGGGTGAACTCGTCGAGTTGTGTGAGGTCGCAGCCGATGAGGAGCGGGGCGGCGAGGAGGCACCACAGGGTGATGTGTGTGACCTGCTCGTTCTTGGTGAGGCGGGTCGCGTGGAGAGACGGCCCCCAGCCGACTTGGCCGACGACGAGCATGTCGGGATCGTTCCAGCCGCCGGGGCCGGCAAACGGGCGTTTGTCGTCCTGGTTGAACCCGATGTTGGACATGCCGGCCCAAGTATCGTCGATGTCGGTGGTGGTTCTCCAGAGGTTTGCGCTGACGTCTCTCCCCCACTCCCAGACATTGGCCATGCCGTACTGGCAGAGGCTGTAGACGATGTCGCGGCCGCACGTGTCGAGCGCGTCGCGCATGGGGCGGAACGGCTCCTGCATCTGTTGGCGCGAGGCGGTTTTCTCGTCGAGGATGTTGAGGTAGCTGCACCAGTCGTACTTGAGGTAGTCGAACCCCCACTCGGCGAACGTGCGTGCATCTGTTTGCTCGAAATGGTAGCTGCCCTCGTATCCCTGGCACGTTTTGGGCCCGGGCGACGAGTAGATGCCGATCTTGAGGCCTTTCGAGTGGACGTAATCGGCGAGCGCCTTCATGTCGGGAAACCGTTTGTTGGGCTTGAGCACGCCGTCGGGCCCCCTGCGGTCGGTCCATGAGTCGTCGATGTTCACGTACTGGTAGCCTTGCGCAGCGAGGCCCGAAGCAACCAGCGCGTCGGCGGCCGCGCGGACTTTCGCGTCGTCAACGACGATTCCCCATGCGTTCCACGAGTTCCAGCCCATGGGCGGTGTGAGCGCAAGTTTTCTGTCGCCGCCGACGATAGTGAGCGTGGCGGTCGCGGCGCCCCGAGCATTGGAAACGGTAATGGCCACGTCGGTTGTGCCTGCGGATTCAAGCGTGCCGGCGATGATGCCTGTCGTGACGTCCAGCGAAAGGCCCGCGGGGAGGTTTTGTGCGGTGTAACTGAGCGGCGGCTCGCCCGTGGCGGGAATGCGGAAGAGAAACGGTTTGCCGGGCGTGGCGCCGGTGATTCTGGGCGAGTTGATGGCTGGTTCGGGCGCAAGACTCGAGGCCGGCCAGACGGCGGGTTGTGGGTCAGGCGCGCCGGCCGCGGCAGCGGCGAAGGCCAGCAAAAAAACTATGGGACATATGGGACACATAGGACGTATGGGACCTATAGCAGAATGGCCAGTCGAAAGCAAGACGAAATTTGGGGACGCTGCACTAATTTCCGGCAGAGCACCTTTTGCTGAAACGAGGAGCAATGACGGAAATTAGTGCAGCGTCCCCAAATTAGGGGTTGACGGGGTGTCGGGGTTTCTGCAAGACTGCGGTCGGCGGGTGGGCGCTGGGTGGGAAGTGACTGATGAAGACGCTTGAAGGCCGACAGGTTCTGGTGCTGGGTGGGCTGGGTTTTATCGGCAGCAACCTGGCCGTCCGTTGCTGCGACCTTGGCGCGCGCGTCACGGTTTATGATTCGCTGATGGACCACGGCGGCGGCAACCTGACGAACCTCGACGGGTACCGCGAGAGGATCTCGGTCGTTATCAATGATATCCGCGACTTCAACCTGATCAACCGGACCGTGGCGACGGCGGACCTGGTGTTCAACTGCGCGGGCCACACGTCGCACACCTATTCGCTGGAGGACCCGTTCCTCGATATCGCAATAAACTGCAAGGGTTCGATGAACGTGCTCGAGTCGGTTCGCCGGGACAACCCGGCCGCGCAGGTCGTCTACATCGGTACGAGCACGCAGTGCGGCGCGATGGTGCGTGACCCGATTGACGAGCAGCACCCCGAGTTTCCGCTCGATGTCTATTCGGCCAACAAGAGCGTGGCCGAGAAGTATCACCTGATTTATCACAAGGTGCATCAGCTCAAGACGCACGTGGTCCGGCTGGCGAACATTTACGGCCCCCGCGCCAATATCAAGAGCCGGGACAGCGGCGTGCTGAATTATTTCATCGGGCTGGCGCTGCAGGGCAAGCCGCTGACGATTTTCGGCGAAGGCCGGCAACGCCGAAACATGCTGTACGTGGACGACTGCGTGGACGCCCTGCTCGCCGTGGCTTTGTCGGAGGAACATTATGGGGAGATGTTCTTTGCGGCGGGCGACACGGAGTTGTCGGTGAGCGCGTTCGCGGAGACCGTGGTCAAGGTGATGGGGAAGGGCGACGTGAAGCAGGTGGCGTGGCCGGCGGAATGGGTGTCGCTGGACGTAGGGGACGTTTCGATCTCGAACGCGAAGATTCGGCGGATGGTGGGATGGGCGCCCAAGACGAACCTCGAGGAAGGACTGGCGCTGACGCGGGACTTTTTTGAATCGCGGCTGGCCGACTACTTGGGAAAATGATGGAAGAGTGACATGGAATATCGGAAGCTTGGAACAAGTAAGCTGAACGTCTCCGTGATTTCGTTTGGGGCGTGGCAAATCGGGGATCCCGCATACTGGACTTCCGACACTGAATCGGATCAGGAACGGACGGTTTTTTCGGCGCTCGATGCCGGCATTAACCTGATCGATACGGCGGAGATGTACGGCGCCGGGGAGAGCGAATCGGCGCTGGGCAGGGTGCTCGGGCCGCGGCGGGACAGCGTCGTGATCGCGTCGAAAGTGCTGCCGGAAAATTGCGCGCCGGAAAAACTGCGGCGTGCATGCGAATCGAGCCTCGAGCGGCTGCGGACGGACCGGATCGACCTATACCAGATCCATTGGCCGTTCCGAGACGTGCCGTTTGAGGCGGCGTACGACGAACTGGTGCGGCTGCGGCAGGAAGGGAAAATCCGGGAGGTCGGCGTTTCGAATTTTGGCCCGCTGGATTTGACGGCGTGGTTCGATGCGGGTGAGTGTGTCTCAAACCAACTGGCGTACAACCTGGCGTTTAGGGCGGCCGAGGATGCGATCGTGCCGTGGTGCACGGCGCACGGCGTCGGGGTGCTTGTCTATACGCCGCTGCTGCAGGGAATCCTCAGTGGCCGGTGGAAATCCGTCGAGGACATCCCGCAGATGCGGCGGCGGACGCGCCATTTTGCCTCATCGAGGCCGGGCGTGATGCACGACGGGCCGGGCCACGAGCCGTTGCTGCTCGAGTTGTTGGAAGAGTTGGAGCGGCTGGCCGGCGAACTGGGTCAGGCGCCGGCGACGTTGGCGCTGTCGTGGCTGCTGGGGCGGCCGGGCGTGACGAGCGTGATCGTGGGCGCGCGGAACGTGGCGCAACTTCAGCGAAATCTTGAATCGGTGGACGCCGTGTTGCCGGATTGGGCCGCCGAGCGGCTCGAGGCGATCGGCGCGCCGCTTAAAGAGGCCATGGGACCGAACCCGGACATGTGGCGGGAGGGCAGCGGTGCGCGGATCCGGTAAGGTTACGCGAAAAGCGGGGACAGGCACGCTTTTTCCAAACTGCCGGAAAAAGCGAGCCAGTCCCCGTTTTTCGCTGTTTTTCGCCGATATGTAGCGCGCGGGAAGCCAGGCGCGGATCCGGTAAGGTTATCGGATGGCGCGTACGTTGGCTTCGCGGAGGCGGTGGCTGAGTGTTCGGACGATGTTGAGCAGGATTTGAATGGCGACGCGCTTGGTAAGCAGGCGCTGGAACGTGGTTTCGCTGAGCACAAACAGGTGGGATTCTTCGGCAGCGACCACCGACGCGCTCCTGGGCTCGCTGTCGATGAGGGCCATCTCGCCGAACGTGTCGCCAGTGCGCAATTCGGCCAGCAGCTTGTCGCCGTCCACCACGGCGACCTTGCCGCCGAGCACCACGTACATCTGGCTGCCGACGGTGCCCTTGTAGAAGATGGTTTCGCCTTTCTGAACACGTATGGTCATGCCGCGGGCGAAGATCTTGGCGATATCCTCGATGGTCAACCCCCGGAACAGTTCCACTTGACGAGCCAAAGCCGCGTACGTACTCACATCCATAGCCCTCCCATGAATCAGAATAAGCCTCTTGACAGGCCAAACAGGCTTCAGTGCTTGTGAAAAAACGGCAATACGGGCTGTTTTCGCCTTTGTAAATCCAACAATATCAACAACCCAATTTCGTACCGCTCAATTGATTCACAAGCTCTCAGACGACGTAGATGAACCGGCTGCAGTTGTTGCAGGTGTGGATGTGCGCCGCGTCCTGCCGGACCTGCTGGGCGAACTTCGACGGCAGGCGCATGAAACAGCCCTGGCACGTGTCGCCTTCAACGGGAACGAGCGCGGGCGGTTGGCTTTTCATGAGCCGGTCGTAATGGCGCAGGATGCGCGAGTCCACCAGGGAGCGGATCTTTTCAATGCGCTGGCGCAACTCGGCTTTGCCGGTCTTGGCGTTGTCGATCATTTCCTGGTAAAGCTGCATGCGCGCCAGCAGAATGAGGTCCGCGTGAGCATCGGGCATCTTCGAGATGACGGGGTCGTTTTGGACTTTCGCAACGACTTTCTCCGGGCTTTCAATGAGCGACTGCGAAGCCTTCTCGAGAATATTGTAAATCTCGTCGGCATTTTCGGCGGCCATGATGGCGGCCATGGTATCGGGATCGCGCAGGACTTTGACGGCCGTCGCCACGAAGTTCAAATACGTCGTTTGCTGCGTGGGCGGGTAGAAAATCAGGAACACCAGGCACACGGGCTTGTGGTCGACCGCCATGAAATCAATGCCGCTGGGAATCCGGCCGACGGCGCAAGACAGGGCTTTGGTGGCCGCAACACGCGCGTGCGGGATGGCCAACCCCCGGCCGATCCCCGTGCTTTCCGTGACTTCCCTCGCCACGACCTGGTCGAGCGCGGGCCCGACGTCCTTCATTTTCTTTTTTTCGAACAGCAGGTGTGTCAATTCTTTTATAGCATCGGATTTGTTGGCCACGACAAGATGAGGTATAATGCAGGACTTAGATATATATCTCGTTAATACCATAGAACTTACTTCCTTGGTTAACATATGGCTGCCCCACTTTGCCCCGACTTCTAAAAAGAAAGCCCGGTCAACAAGTCGGCATATCAAGCCAATTGTATCACGCCATCCCGGCAACCGCAATAAGCGCGCCTCGACATAAGCGCGCCTCGACCGCCAGTGCTCCTCGCTTTCACTCGATTTCGGCGGGCGGCGCGAATATGCTATAGTTCGCGCAAAATCAGTGCATTGCTGAGGAGAAGTTGAAAGATGCTGGGTGGGTTTGTGTTGATAGAGCCCGATTTTGTGCCGCCGTTGGACCCGGGGTTCCGGCCCGCGGTGTTGGCCAACCATGTTTTCTTGAACCAGGTGAAACGTTCGGCGGCGGGTGTGCCGCTGGTGCTTGGGCTGGAACGGGCGGACGGATCGGTGTCGCGGTTTGAAACCGAGGTTTTCCCTGAAGATCATCCGCGGGCAAAGGCGGATTTGCGGTATGTCGAGCGGCTGGTGAAGTTCCTGCTGTGGCAGCGGGGCGGGTGGAAAGTCTACGTGGGCGGGCCGGGCTTTATCGGCAGGCACATCGCCGAAACGTATGCGCCGTCGGGGGAGCGGGCGTTTGACTACCAGTTTATGGGCGCGGACGTTTATGAGAAGCCGTTTACGGTGGCAACTTGCGCCGCGGACGACGTGCCGACCGAGAAGGAAACCACGCAGCGGCTGGGCAGGCACCTCGACGGGTGCCGGATCGGATTCGATCTCGGCGCGTCGGACAGAAAGGTGTCAGCCGTAGTCGATGGCGAGGCGGTTTTCAGTGAGGAAGTGGTCTGGGAACCGCGAAAACAAACCGATCCCTCGTATCATTACAACGAAATCATGGCAGGGCTGCGCATGGCGGCCTCGAAAATGCCGCGGGTCGACGCGATCGGCGGGAGCAGCGCGGGCGTGTACATCAACAACCAGGTGAAAGTGGCGTCGCTGTTCCGCGGCGTGCCCAAAGAACGGTTTGACGAGATCAAGAACCTGTTTTTGCGGATCCGCGACGAGCTGAAGGTCCCGTTCGATGTGGTGAACGACGGTGAAGTGACGGCGTTGGCGGGCTCGATGTCGCTCGAGGACAATGGGGTGCTGGGGATAGCGCTGGGCTCGAGCGAGGCGGGCGGGTACGTTACGATGGATGGCAACATCACGGGCTGGCTGAACGAACTGGCATTTGCGCCGATCGATTACAGCACCGAGGCGCCGGTGGACGAGTGGTCGGGCGATCGGGGCGTAGGCGCGTTGTACTTTTCGCAGCAGTGCGTGTTTCGGCTTGCGCCGCGCGCCGGCATCGACATACCCGAAGACATCGCCGACGCGGAAAAACTCGAGATGGTGCAGGACCGGCTCGAGGCGGGCGACGACGGGGCGCGAAAGATCTGGCAGAGCATCGGCTATTACATGGGCTACGGCATCGCCCATTACGCGGACTTCTACAAACTGCGGCACGTGTTGATCCTGGGCAGGTGCACGTCGGGGTCGGGCGGCCAGATCATTTTGGACGGCGCCAATGAAGTGCTGCGTGGAAATTTTGTGGGGTTGGCGGACGATATCCAGATCCAACTGCCCGATGAGAAGAGCCGGCGTGTCGGCCAATCGATTGCGGCGGCCAGCTTGCCGGCCCTGAACAAGTAGCAGCGACAGCGCATATCACGCGGAGGATGCGGCAATGAAATTTCGGCTGGATTCGGCAGAGCTTTTTGTGCCCGATGGGGCGCCGATGCCGGGTGCGCTCGAGCGGACGACGCACATGGCGGTCGGGGCGCATCAGGACGACCTCGAGATCATGGCGGCCGCGGCCATCCTTGAGTGCTTTCAACAGGATGACAAGTGGTTTGCGGGCGTCGTGGTCACCAACGGCAGCGGCTGCCCGCGCGACAACCTCTACAAGGATTACACCGACGACCAGATGCGCGTGGTCCGGCGCAAGGAACAGAAAAAGGCCGCGGTGGTCGGCGAGTATTCGGCGCTGGCGCTGCTCGACTATCCCAGCGGGTCGGTCAGGAATCCCGCCGACAAGGGGCCGGTCGAAGATCTGGTTCAACTGCTGAGGGCGGCGCGGCCGGAGGTTGTTTACACCCACAATCTCGCCGACAAGCACGACACCCACGTTGGTGTGGCCATCAAGCTGATCGAGGCGGTGCGCAGAATCCCGGCAGGCGAACGGCCGCGCAAGGTGTACGGGTGTGAGGTGTGGCGGGACCTGGATTGGATGACGGACGCAGATAAAGTCGCGTTTAACGTTTCGGGCCACGAGAACCTTGAGGCGGCGCTGCTGGGCGTGTTCGACTCGCAGATCGCCGGGGGTAAGCGGTACGACTTGGCCACGATGGGCCGGCGCAAGGCCAACGCGACATATTTCACGGCCTACGGCACGGATGAAACCACGGGGCTTAGTCTCGCGATGGACCTGACGCCGCTGGTGGAAGATCCTTCACTGGACATCGCGCAGTTCGTGTTGGAGTTCATCGAGCGGTTCAGGGGCGAAGTGGCCGGCAGGATCAAGAAGTTGATGTAGGATCGGACAGATCCGACGGATCCGACGGATCGGACGGATAGGACCTTTTGGACGCCATAGGACGAACAGGGCACTTACTAAGCGCGTTAGCGACTATTGCGCTGGTTGCCGTTGTGCCGGCAGGATGTGGCAACCCTGTTGCGCCCGCGAAGCCCCACGGCATCATAACGCTGGCGCCGCACCTGACTGAAACCGTCTTTGCCCTCGGCCAGGG
This sequence comes from Bathyarchaeia archaeon, assembly GCA_035530195.1. GTDB lineage: Bacteria > Hydrogenedentota > Hydrogenedentia > Hydrogenedentales > SLHB01 > JAPLKX01. Next base: position 12,814 of record DATKVG010000160.1, read on the forward strand.
CAGCCGCGTGATCGCCGTCGGCTCGTATGACGACTATCCGCCTGAGGTGGCCGCGCTGCCCAAGGCGGGGGGGTACGTCGACCCGGACCTCGAGAAAATCAGCTTGCTCAATCCGGAACTGTTGATCGTGCAGGGGCGCCACCCGAAAATCACGGAGTACGCCAAGCTCAAAGGGGTGCCGCTGCTCAGCGTCAATATGGACAGCCTGGACGGCATCGACAAAGGCATCGGCGAGATCGGCCGGGCGCTGGGTTGCGAGCAGGAAGCGGAAGAGTTGTGGGGGCGCATTTGCGACGAACTCGACCAGGTGCGCGCGTCCGTGGCAGGCCTGCCGCGGCCGAAGGTGCTCATTATCACGATGCGCCATGACCACACGCTCAACACGATTTACACGGCGCACGGCGGGTCGTTCGTATCGGAGTTGGTCGGCGTGGCCGGGGGAGACAACATCTACGCGGATGCGCCTACCACCTATCCCGAAGCGTCCAAGGAAACGGTCGTGTTGAAAGCGCCCGAGGTTATCCTCGAGTTTCATGCGGGCGAGAAAATAGACGTCCGGGAGCGGCAGTGGTTCATCGAGGATTGGCGGCAGTTGCCGTCGCTGCCGGCAGTTCAAAACGGGCGCGTGTACGTGATCACGGAGCCGCACGCGGTACGGCCGGGGCCGCGGATCGGCGAAATAGCCCGGCTGCTCGCGGGCCTGCTGCATCCGGACGCGGCGCGCAACGCTGAGGCGCCCACGTCATGATGGCCAATCTTAAAGCGGAGTCGGTAAGTTTTGCTTACGAACCCGGCCGGCCCGTGTTCAAGGCCGTTGACGCGTCGGTGGCGGGCGGCGAAACCGTCGGTCTCGTCGGGCCGAACGGGTCGGGGAAAAGCACGCTGCTTCGCGTGATGTGCGGCCTGCTGCGCCCGCGGCGCGGCGCCGTGTTGCTGAACGGCAAGCCGCTTTCGGCCTACGGCGGGAGGGATCGGGCGCGGCGTGTGGCGTTTTTGCCGCAGGCGGTGAACCCGGCGTTTGCGCTAAGCGTGTTCGAGGTCGTCTGCCTGGGAAGGTACCCGCACATGGGCGCGTTCGGCGCGTTCGGCCCGCGCGATAAAGAAGCCGCGGAACGGTGCATGCGCGACACCGAGGTCGAATACCTGCGGGCGCGCGGTTTCCTCACGTTGTCGGGCGGCGAACGACAGCGCGTGCTGCTGGCCAGCATCCTGGCGCAGGAGCCGGATATTCTGTTGCTCGACGAGCCGACTTCCGCCCTCGATATCCACCACCAGATCGAAATCTTCTCGCTGCTCGACCGGCTCGCGCACAATCGGCCCGCCGGGTACGGCATCCTGGTTGTCACGCATGACCTCAATCTGGCGGCGCGGTTCTGCGACCGCATCCTCTTGCTTGGACTTGATCAGTTGATGCTGGCGGAAGGCCCGCACGACGCCGTGCTTACAGAACCGCTGCTTTCCCACGCATACGGCGCACCCATCAGGGTTTCGCGCCATCCGGAGACGGGCGCCCCACTGGTTTGGGCGGAAGCGCCGCGGGAAAGGGGGAACACACCAAACAACGATGAAAAAAGGGACACCCCCAAACTGCCGGGGGCGTCCCGACAGGGAGGCGCGCCATGAGAAGGGCGCGCAATATGGCCGCAGCGGGCTTGATCGTTGCCAGCATCGGGCTGGTCGTGCTGAGCTTGCTGGTGGGCACGGAGCGGGTCGACCTTGGCCAGGCGTGGCGCGAATGGCGGGACGGGCTGCCGCCGTCGCAGGCGCCGATGCTGGGCATCCTCGTGGACCAGCGCCTGCCCAGAACGCTGGCCGCGCTGATCGTGGGCTGCGGCCTGGCGCTGGCGGGCGCGGCGTTCCAGGCGATGCTGCGCAACCCGCTCGCGGAACCGTACACGCTCGGCGTGGCCAGTTTCGGCGCGCTGGGCGCATGGACCGCCACGATCCTGATTGGCGCGTACGGATTCCCGGCCTACCTGCTTGGCCTGCCGACAATCCAGTTGCTGGCGTTCGTGTTTGCGGAACTGGACATCATTATCGTGTACCTGCTGGCGGCTCACCGCGACCGGATCTCGCCATCGGTTCTATTACTGGGCGGCATAACCATGGGGATGCTGGCGAACGGGGGCATCCTGTTCATGCGCTACCTCGCCGACCCCAACCGGGTCGTGATGATGGACCGATGGCTGATGGGCGGGGTGGACGTGCTGGGCTACCGGCCGGTGCTTACGCTGCTGGTGGGCGTGGCGCCGTGCGCCGTGGTCCTGCTTGCGCAAGCCCCGAAGTTCGATCAGCTCGGGTTCGGGCCGGAACTTGCGGCGGGCCGTGGCGTCAACGTGAGGCTGCTGCAGGTGACGACGTTCGTCGTTGGCTCGCTGATGACGGCGGTGGCGGTTTCCGTGGTGGGTACAATCGCATTTGTGGGCCTGATAGTCCCGCACATTGTCCGCAGCATCACGGGATCGCGCCACCGGCTTCTGATGCCGGTCAGCGCGGTTGCGGGCGGGGGTTTTCTCTGTTTTTGTGATATCATAGCCCGCAAGATATTACCCGGCGAGACTCCGATCGGAATCGTGACGACGCTGCTGGGCGCCCCATTTTTCCTCTACCTGCTGCTGCGCAGGCGATTCACCGACTGGGATGCCTGACTTAGGGCGGCGGAGCCGCAACCGAATCGGGTTTGGGGTATCGGGTATGGGGTTTGGGGTTAAGGATAAAGGATGAAGGATGAAAAACAACTGCGGAGACGCTGAGAACGCAGAGAGACAGGCATGACTTGCTTGTCCCCAATGGTCCCCATTGTCTCATGCAATTTTTTCGAAAAATACAGGGTGTTGGCGGATAGTAGTACCGAAGCCGGCCTTTTTGTTCGGCCGTGAGAAGGGAGTAAAAGATGCACAAGCGGTTCATGTTCAGCCTCCTCACATCCATTCTGGCGATTTTGCTGGCCACCGCCGCGATAGCCGCCGAGGCCCCCACATTATTGGTCGGAGCCTCGTCCGCTCCGGTTAATCCGCCGGCTGGGACTTTTCTTGCCGGTTACGATCTGAACAGGGCTTCGACGGGCGTCCACGACGATTTGTCTGCGAAAGCGGTTGTGTTCAGCGACGGGACGACTTCGGTGGCGCTCGTGGTTATTGACAGCGTGAGCATCCAGTACAACACCGCGTGCGAGATTCGGGCGGCGGCGGCGCAGCTTCTCAAGACGCCTTCGCTACCCCCGCGGCAGATCGTCGTTCAGTCCACGCACACCCACGCCGCCCCCGATACCATCGGCATATACGGGCCTAACGAGACGACGTGCGGGCGCAACCCCGAGTACATGAAACGGCTTGTCGAGACGGCCGCGCAGCAGGTGGCCAAAGCGGTCGATATTATGAAGCCGGCCAGCGCCGCGTTCAGCCGGTCGCAGTGCGCCGGGTGGGCCGTCAACGACAGCGAGCCCGCCAACGTCGACAACTCCGTCACGGTCATGCAGTTCCTCGACAAGGACGGCAAGTCCATCGCCACGCTCACGAATTTCGCATGCCACCCGACTGTCCTCGACGGCGACAATACGCTCACGAGCGCCGACTGGGTGGCGTCGTTTTACAAATCGATGTCGGCGAAGCTGCCGGGCGAGCACCTGTTTTTGCAGGGGGCAATCGGCTGCTGGATGCAGCCGAACACGCCCGAGCGCACGTTCGACTTGGCAAAGAAGTACGGCGAAGACCTCGCAGCAAAGACGCTCGCGGCGCTCGAGCAGGAGACGTTCCTGACCGACACCCGCGTCCGGTTTGCGAGCCGCGTGTTCAACATGCCGATCGCAAACGACAACTTCAAGGGAATGAGCCAGGCGGGGCTGGTACCGCGGAGTTTCGCCGATTCGGTTGAAACGGAAGCGGCCTGGTTTGCCATAGGCCCGGCGCAATTCGCCACGCACCTCGGCGAGACCGCGCCGGTTTTCGCCGCCCAGACGCGCGGACTCATGGACACCGAACCGAAGTTTATCCTCGGCCTCGGCCTCGACCATCTCGGCTACATCTGCCCGCCGGACTACTTCGTCAACACCGACAAATACCCCCACGCCAAGTATCTGGTCAGCATGTCGCCCTGCCCACAGGCCGGGCCTGTGATGATGGAAGCGCTGAAATCGATCATCCCATAAGCGAAGTCGGCCCTTGTATGATACTTCCCGGACCTGAGAGACACAAGAGAGTCGTCGTAGTAGCCGGTTTTCTTTTTGGTTCTTTTTCTTTTGTGGATAGCGGTGGATAAGTGGATAAGCCGGCGTCGGCCGGCTCCGAGATAGTCCTCTCGCATGGCCGTGTGAGAGGATAGGGCCGGAGGCGGAGAAGCAAGTCGGCCTGGGACCTAGAAGCCCGTGCGGTAGGTTGTTCCCGCCTCCGGTCCGACGTGGTCCACCCAAAGACCGGACACTATCGTGGGACGTGCCCCGAATGTACAAGGATGGTCAGGTGGCCACAAAACTCGAGGGAGATTTTATCATGAATGAGCAGCAATTGTATTGGGTGGGCATGGACGTCTCTGAGGCGCGTTTTGATGTGGCTTTGGCCAGCCCCGGACAGCATGCCAACCCGGAAACCATCCGGCGGCTTCCCGTCGGGACTTTCGTGCGCGATCCGCAAGGCGTGAAGGCGTTTGTGCAGTGGCTGCGCAAGCTTTTGCCGGGCTCCAAACCGCTGCCGATCCGCGGGGTGATGGAGGCCACGGGAATCTATTCGATTCAACTGGCGGCCATGCTGAATAAACAGTATCCGGAACTTTGCCCGTCTATTGCCAACCCCCAGCAGACCTCGGCGTTTCGCGACAGCCTGGGCCTGCGCAACAAAACGGACCGTCTGGACGCGCGGGCACTTGCGTTTTACGGCTTGAGCCACCAGCCGGACCCCTACGTACCCCTTTCGCCGGCCCAGGCGGAACTGCGCTCATTGAGCCGCTGCCGCGATGCCCTTGATGAACAGCGCGTGGCGCATGAAAACCAGCTGGAGCAGAAACCGGACTCGGCGCTTAGCCGCAGGCTCTTAAAGCAACTGGTGGCCAAGCTCAACAGGGACATGCAGAAACTCGAGAAGGAAATGAAACGCGTCATCCAATCCGATGCGGACTTGCATCGTGATTATGTGCTGATGACGAGCATTCCGGGTGTTGGATTCGTTACGGCCGCCACGACTCTGGCTGAGTTGGGTGACCTGCGCCGCTTTGCCAGTTCGCGTCAAATTGGCGCCACGGTGGGCGTCACTCCCAGCAAAAACGACTCCGGCAAATCCAGCCCGCCCGCGCACATGTCCAAGAAGGGCAATCCCCGTGTGCGGCGCATCCTGTACATGGCCGCCCTCTCCGCGAGTAAATATAACCCCCACTTAAGCTTGGTGTACGATCGACTGCTGGCTGGCGGCAAAGAACCCATGGTGGCCCTGGGGGCACTTATGCGCAAGCTTATCGTGCTCATGCGCGCTATTGTCGTTTCCGGACGAGCCTATGACCCCCTGTGGAAAACTTGTCCCAAAAAGAAACCTGTTGCCGCAAAAATCACTTGATTTTCAACACACTATCTACGACGTGTGGGGCGTGATCGTAATTGCTTCCAAGGGCCATTTAACGGGGGGAGGGATGGAGCATGATCGTATGATGATGCGTCCGGTTTTATTGAGGGGGTTCACGCTGATAGAACTCTTGGTGGTGATTGGCATTATTGCAATCTTGGCGGCGCTCCTGCTTCCAGCGCTTTCTCGGGCGCGGGAATCGGCTCGGAAGGCATCCTGCGTAAACAACCTGAAGCAAATGGGGGTGATCTTCAAGATGTACGCAGGTGAAGCGCCCGGAGGAAAGTTTCCGCCGAGGATACGCTTGATTGACCTCTACATGCACCTTGATTTTTCCTGGTGCTACGCGGGAGACAAGCCTTTCACCCCCGGACAAGTGAACTTTGACCTGCTGGGCAGCGTTGATCCGTTGGCGGTCTTTCCCGCGTACCTCGCGGACTACCACGTGCTGTATTGTCCGTCCAACATCGAGAGCGACCCGGAAGACGCGCTGTACGTGCTTGAAAGCGCGCCCGGCGACCCCAAACCGTGCTCGTATGAGGGCCTTTTCATGGCTCCCGCGGCATGCTATCAGTACATCGGCTATTTGTTCGACAAAGGCGACGATAGTGACACGCCTCTGCAATACGCGTACGAGCCGCAGATGTACGCCTTTATTCAATCACGGCCGGCGACCAATCCCGAGGATACGGACCGCACCATTGAAATACCCGAACTTCAAGAGTACGGCAACGGCAGCACCGGCGTCATCCACCGGCTGCGTGAGGGGATCGAGCGCATCTGCATCACGGACGTCAACAATCCCGCCGCATCCGCGAACGCGCAAAGCGAGATTGCCGTGATGTGGGACCATTCGGGGACCGGCATTATTGCGACCTTCGGCGGACCAGGGTCGAAGGCGCTCAACCACAACCGGGGGGCTAATGTTTTGTACATGGACGGGCACGTGGAGTTCGTGGATTATGTCACGCCCTACGGGAAGTTTCCCGTGACGTTCAGCACGTTCATTGGAGGCGATACCTTTCTGCCGTTTCCTTAGGGGGATCAAAGGGACTAAAAAGACGTAAGGGACATAAGAAAAGCGGCCAACTGCGTAAGAAAAAAGCCAGCAGCACTGGATTAGTGCTGCCGGCTTTGGTTGTGTGTTTGCTCAGGCTTTGGCGGTGGCGGCTGCTTTGATATAGGCGTCGATGGCTCTGGCGGCTTTTTTGCCCGCGCCCATGGCCTCGATAACGGTGGCTGAACCGGTGACGATGTCGCCGCCGGCATACACGCCAGGCAGGTTTGTGGCGCCGGTTTCGGGGTCGACGATGATGTTGCCCCACTTGTTGAGTTGCAGGCCTTGGGTATTTTTAGTGAGCAGGGGGTTGGCCTGGTTGCCCAACGCCGGGATCGCCATGTCGCAGTCGATGGTGAACTCGGTTCCGGGCACGGGGATGGGACGCCGCCGGCCGGACGCGTCCGGTTCGCCCAGTTCCATCCGGATGCATTCCATCCCGACGACTTTGTTGTCTTTGTCGCCGAGGATGCGGACGGGGTTGGTGAGGAACTTGAACACGACGCCTTCTTCCTTTGCGTTCTCGACTTCCTCGGCGCGTGCGGGGACTTCCGCGGCCGACCGGCGGTATACGATGCTGACTTTTTTTGCGCCAAGCCGCAGCGACGTGCGGGCCGCGTCCATGGCGACGTTGCCCGCGCCGACGACACAGACGCGTTCGCCGACGATCACGGGCGTGTCGTAGTCGGGCCGGTAGGCTTTCATGAGGTTGACGCGGGTGAGGAATTCGTTTGCGCTGAACACGCCGATGAGGTTTTCGCCGGGAATTCCGAGGAACATGGGGGCGCCCGCGCCCACCGTGATAAACACCGCCTTGTACCCGGCGTCCATCAGTTCTTTGACCGTATGGACCTTGCCGATGATCATGTCGAGTTGGATTTCGGCGCCCAGGCTTTTGACGTAGTTGACTTCGCGGTTCACGATGACTTTGGGCAGGCGGAATTCGGGAATCCCGTAGCGGAGCACGCCGCCGGTGTCGTGGAACGCCTCGAAAATGGTGACTTCATAACCCATCTTGGCGAGGTCGCCGCCGCACGTCAGGCCGCCGGGGCCGCAACCAACCACGGCCACCTTGATGCCGTTGGACTTGGTTTTGACGGGCGTGACGGGCGCGTTGGCCGCTTCCCAATCTGCCGCGAACCGTTCGAGCTTGCCGATGTTGACGGGCCGGGCCGTCTTGGCGAGGATGCAGGTTTTCTCGCACTGGTTTTCCTGGGGGCAGACGCGGCCGCAAATGGCGGGGAGGCTGTTTTTGTCTTTGAGGATGGCGGCGGACTTTGCGAAATCGTGTTCCTGGATGGCTTTGATGAACCCGGGGATGTCGACTTCGACCGGGCAGCCTTTCATGCAGGACGGGCGTGCGCAGAGCCTGCACCGCATCGCCTCTTCGAGCGCCTTTTCTTCGGTATAGGCCAGGTTGACTTCCTCGAACGTCCCACGGCGCACCATCATCCGGTCGATAAGGGCCGCCACGAATCCGACGGCCTCGTCTTGGAAATCCTGGGGCATGAGCATGCGGCCGTTCCGGGCCTGGGTCTCGACGGCGACGTTGAGGCGGCACTCGTGCGGCTCGGGCGCAGGGGCGGGCTCGCCCATGGTCTTGACGGCCTTGGCTTCCATCGACCGATAGGCCTGCTGACGCGACATCAGCTCGATGAAATCGACCTCGGCCCCGTCAAACTCGGGGCCGTCCACGCAGGCGTACCTGGTTTGGCCGGCTACGGTGACGCGGCACCCGCCGCACATGCCCGTCCCGTCGACCATGATGGGGTTGAGGCTCACCACCACGTGGACGCCATACTTCTTGCAGCACTCGACGACGGCTTTCATGTGGGGCACGGGCCCGATAGCGACGACTTCGTCGATTTTTTCGCCTTTTTTGATGCGGTCTTCCAGGATTTGGGTGGCGAACCCGTGGAACCCGAATGACCCGTCGTCGGTGCTGTAGAGGACCTCGTCGCTGACCGCGGCCATTTTGTCCTGCCAGAACAGGAGGCCTTTGTTTCGTGCGCCGATGATGCTGACGACCCGGTTGCCGGCATCGTGGTAGGCTTTGGTCTGGGGGTACATCGGCGCGACGCCCAGGCCGCCCGCCAGGCAGTAGATGGTCCTGCCGCCGCCTTCGATGGCCCGATCTTTCCCGAGCGGACCCACAACATCGTGAAACGACTCGCCGGCCGCGAACGCGCCCAGCTTGATGGTCCCTTTGCCGACTTCCTGGAGCACGAGGGTGATGGTGCCGGCATCGGGATCGCTGTCGGCGATGGTAAGGGGGATTCGCTCGCCGTGTTCATCGCCCAGGACCAGCACGAAATTGCCGGGTTTTGCGGCGCGCGCAATCAGGGGGGCATTGACCACGAACTCCTTTACCTTGTCGGCCAGCTCATCCTTGCTCACGATGCGAAACATTACAATTACTCCTCAAAACACACTCTTCTGGACAAAAAAAGATCGCCTCGTCGACCTTCCGTTGAGCACGGCGACCTATGCTTTATTGTAGCGTATTTGTGCCGGATCTTGCCGAACCTGCCCAGCAGAACTTGGCTGCGGATTATAAGATCCGCCGACCCTTGAATCAAGGCATAGGACGCGGCAAAGTCTAAGACCAATAGGAAAAAGGACCTAGAGGACCTATGGCCGCCCAGGCGCCAACCTTTTCCGGGCGGGCTTGTAAAAGCGGCGTCCTCACCGCTTCAGAGCCTGCATATCAGGTCTTGAGGCCGGAGAGGTCGGGCTGGACGACCCTGTTTTCGGCCAGCATCTGCTCCCAGGTGAGGCGCGTTTTACGTTCGCAGGCGTCCCTGCCGAGAATGGTGGCGAGCGTGGAGTTGATGCTGGGCTCGACGGTGGGATTTTGGCAGTCGCCTTTCTGGACGCAGTCGTGGAACGCGGCGATATTGACCTCGGCCCCGCGTTCGTATAGCCCTTCGGTTTTGCCGCCGGCCCAGCCGGCGTTGTTGCCCAGCATCCTCACGCGGCCGTTATACGAGGTTTCGAGATGGCCGTTGAGGCAGAATGCCAAGGCGTCGCAATGCCATTCGTAGCGGTTTCTCAGATGTTCGCCGATGTGATTGAGCAGGAGGCCGTCGGGAAACTCGTAGGTAATGGAGAGGGTATCGTGGGTGTCGCCATGGGGGTTTTTGCGGGCGATGCGCGAGGAGCCGGTGGCGCTGACGGGCATCCGGCCGGCAATCCACAGTGCGGCGTCGACGGCGTGGATGCCGGCGTTGACATGGTACCCGCCGCCGATGGCGATGTCGTTGACCCAGATGAGGTGTTGCAGCCGGCTTTCGATGTTGTCTGTCAGCGGGGGGTCGTCGAACCCCTCATCGGTGTATTGCGAGCAGAGCATGCCCAGCGGCCCAATATCGCCGCGTTGGAGGCGTTTGATCCCTTCGATGATGAGGGGGTCGGTGCGCATCTGGAAATCGATCAGGAACACCTTGCCGGCGGCCTTGGCGCGTTTTGCGGCTTCAAGCACGCGCAGTGTGCCCGGCGCATCGCAGGCGACCGGCTTGGCCATGTAGACGTGCAACCCCGCTGCAACGGCCGCCTCGACGTGATCCGGGAAACAGTACGGCGGCGTTTCGAGAAAGATGGCGTCGATGCCGCTGTCGACGACGCCGCGATAGCCGTTGAGGCCGCTGAACCGGTGTTTGGCGTCGACGCCGAACTCGTCGCCGGCCTTGTCGACCACGTCCGGGAAGTAGTCGCACATGCTGTTGATGTGATACCCGCCGTGGTCGCGGATCATTTTGGTGATCATCCTGCCGCGTCCGCCAAGGCCGACGATACCGATTTCGAGCTTGGAGTTGGCGCCCTGCGCGAATGCGGGTGTCATTAAAGAAGCCGCCGCCACGCCGCCCATAAACGCCCTGCGACTGCACCCCGGTTTGTTCATCGCACGCCTCCCGCATGTTGAAATCCACTTGTGGCCGATTATACACAAGACGAGAAGGCGCAACCACGGGTAAAAAGAAAGGACAAATTACAAAGGACAAATTACAGAGGACAAATTACAAACGGCAAAGGACACGTAGAGATTGGGGAGGTTCACTTGTGTGTCTTGTTTGAAAAAACGGGGTGATCGTGGTAACGTAAAGAGTCTACTGCGGAGAGGTGACCGAGTGGCTGAAGGTGGCGCCCTGCTAAGGCGTTGTGCGGGAAACCGTACCCCGGGTTCAAATCCCGGCCTCTCCGCCATATTCTTTTTCACACGCTAACCCGCTCCTGCTATTCCCGGGCCGATTCTGTTTTGTCGAAAATGCGCGTGTGAACCCTTATACTGGCGGGAGAGAGGCGAAGGTGTTGAATTGCGGAAAGGAACGTGAGTGATGGTACGGCGTGTGCTGCTGGTGGATGATGATCGGCTGATCCGGTGGGCGCTTCGGGAGAAGTTGACGGGGGAGGATTACGAGGTGGTGGAGGCGGCGGACGGGAAGGCGGCGGAGCGGGCGATGGAGTCGGGGAGTTTTGACTGCGTTCTGCTGGATTTGCGGTTGCCGGACACGGACGGTGTGGCGCTGCTCAGGAAAATCCACCGCGGCCGGCCTGAACTGCCCGTAATCATGGTTACGGCCAATTCGAGCATCGACAGCGCGGTCGAGGCCATGAAGTGCGGCGCGGTCGATTACGTCAGCAAGCCGTTCAACATGGACGAGATAGCGGCGACGGTGCGCCACGCCATTGAGGCGGGGGAGGCCCGGCGCCAGCACCTCTCGGCGTCTGCCAGCGAGGAAAAAGACCGGTTCGGGCTCGAGAGCATCGTGGGGGAGACGGCCGCGATGCTGCAAATCAAGGACCTCGTGCAGCGGGTGGCCAGGAGCGAATCGACCACAATCCTACTTTTGGGCGAAAGCGGCACGGGAAAAGACATGATCGCCCGGGCGATTCACTATGAGTCCATGCGGGTGGACAAACCGTTTATGGACATCACGTGCACGGCCCTGCCCGAGGCCTTGCTTGAAAGCGAACTATTCGGCTACGAGAAAGGCGCGTTCACCGACGCGAAAATCCAGAAAAAAGGCCTATTCGAGATCGCCCACGGCGGGACGGTGTTCCTCGACGAGATCGGCGAGATGCGGCCGGCGTTGCAGGCCAAGCTTCTGCGCGTCCTCGAGGACAAGGCGTTCAAGCGGGTGGGCGGGACCGCCGACATCCGGGTCGACGTCCGCGTCATTGCCGCAACCAACAGAGACATCGACGAAAGCATGCGGCAGGGCCGGTTCCGCGAAGACCTCTATTACCGCCTCAGCACGGTGCCCATCGTGATCCCGCCGTTGCGCGAACGGCGCGACGACGTCCCGCGGCTGGCCCGCCATTTTCTCCACGCCTACAACTACGAATTTCACCAATCGTTCCGCGAACTGTCGCCGCAGGCGCTCGAGCGGCTGTGCGAGTACGAGTGGCCGGGCAACGTGCGCGAGTTGCGCAACGTCATCGAACGCGCCGCGCTGCTTTCCACGGGCGACGTCATCTCGGCCGAAGACGTCGTGCTCGGCCGCACGGCCTTTTACCGCTCCCCGCTCCGGGAAAAATGCTTGGTGCAACTTCCGCGGAATGGGTGTAATCTATCCGACGTGGAGAAGGAACTGATCCGCCAGGCGCTGGAACGAACGCATTGGAACCAGACTCAAGGCGCGGAACTGCTGGGAATAACTCGCGACCAGATACGTTATAAGATATCCAAGTATGGTTTGGAGAAACAGGGGAGTGGAATTTGACGCACCGGCAGGGTAAAAACACCCGGTTTTGCGCGAAATTTCCCTCATCACTTGCCAGGTCATTTGTCTTAACTCCTTTTTACATAAGGGGATGTCAGGTTTATGGCGATTTTGCTGGAAGCGGCATGATACTTGCGCCATAAGTTAGGTTCCTGGTATTTATTGGAAGCACGGGAGGTTTCTTGATGAAGGTCTTACGGTTTACACAGGTTGCAGGCCGGGGCCGGTTCGGCGGCAAGTCTTCTTGCCGCGGGATGACGCTGCTGGAGTTGATGTTTGCGGCGGGCGTGCTGGGCTTGGCGCTGGCATTTCTTTTTGGTTCGCTGGTGACGATAGCGCTGGCGAGCAATTTGACGCAGAACCGTGGGATCGCGGCGACGCATATGGCGACGGTGATGGAGGAGCTTTACGGGATGGGGCTGCAAGAGTTGCTGACGTATGTGCCGCCCGTGTTCACGAATCTGGGCGCGTCGGAGGTGGTGCAGCTCGAGGCGATCCTCAATGATGGCACGGTTATAACCCTTCCGGTGGACCCCACGACGATGGGGCCGTTGCCCAACCCGCTTCTGATCCGCTGCAGGGTGAGCTGGATCGATGCGCAAAACCGCCCGATGGCTCTTGAAGCCTCACAACTCTTCTACAGGTGATGCTATGAAGATACCGACAAGAACAGGTGGTTTTACATTGCTGGAGATGATGATGTCGGTTGCCATCATCGTGGTGGTGGTCGGGATACTCTCTGGGATGGCGATCGGCCTGGGGGACACGGCGCGCGTGCAGGAAATCAAGGGCGATTCCGGCGACCAGGCCCGCCGCGGAATGATCTATATCATCCGCGACCTGCGGCAGGCCGACGGGGGGAGCATCGCCGGCGCGCCGGGAGAGACCATCACCTACCGGGTCGCCGCGGACGTCGACGGGAACGGTACGGCGGTGGACGTGGGGGGCGACCTGGAGTTGGGGCCGGTGATCACGGTGGGACGGGATGTCGACGACCTCAACAACGATGGCCTGACCGACAACCAGTTTATCTGGAGCGACGGCAACAACCAGGCGGTGTTCGCCAACAACCTGCTGCCCAACGAAGACGGCAACAACAACGGTCTCCTCGATGCGGGGGAAGACGCCAACGGCAACGGCATACTCGACCGGGGTTTGTGGTTCGGGCAGAACGGCAGTTTTATCGAGGTGACGATTCAGACGGGGGGGCAAACCAGGCGCGGCCGCATGATTACGTTCAATTTCAATGAAGTGGTCCGACCGAGGAACTGAGCGATGAAAAACCAACGGTGCAACGACGAAGGCATGGCGCTTCTCCTGGCGACAGTTTTTGTGGCGATCGCCATACTCACGCTGGGCGCGATGATGGTGGGTGTGGTGAGCGAGCGGCGCCAGGTCGAGTTTTTCGAAAACTACGAAGACTGCATGTACGGGATTGAGTCCGCAATCGCCATGAGTACGGCTTCGCTGGAGGCGGGCACGGGCGGGCTGATCGGGGTGGCGTCGGGCTCGGGGTTCAATCCCCTGGCCGATGACCCGTTCGAGGAATCCGGGGTAACCCCGCTGACGATAGCCACCATGCCGGGCCTGGAATACTTTGCCTTTGCCGTCGATTGGAGGTCGGACGGGACCGACAACAACGGCGACGGCAGCATCGACGAGTTTCAAGAATGGTGGTACTTCACCATCTACGCCTACGCGCGGCAGATGAGTACGGTGCGGCGGGTCGAGGTGGTGGTTCAGGGCCAGGACGTGAACGTCTGGCGCAATGCGATTTTCGCGGGTTCAGGCCAGTCGGGCGGGCTGGTCAACGGCAATGTGTCCATCCACGGTTCGGTGCACCTGCTGGGCGACAACGTTCTGCCGGGCGGGGAGGTTCTAACAGCGCTGGACATAAGCGGCACGAGCCTTATCCACAACAACTATGTGGGGCTGGAAAAAAAGCCGGAGTTGCTTGCCCGCGTGCCGCCGCTTCCCACGACAACGTTCAACGGCGAGACCATAGGCACGCTTGAGGCCGTTTTGCGTGTCCGGCACGGTCTGGTGGGGTTGTCGGGCACTTCGGAAATAGGCGAACCGGACGTGGCGGGTAATACTATCAAGGAAACGATGGACGGCACGTACGTCACCGACGGATGGACCGGCACATCGACGATTGACGACGGCGGGCGCGGCATACCCACCGAGGTATACAGCGACAACGGGTACAACGAAACCTATGACCTGGGCGACCGGGTGCCGATGCCGATACTGCAAGACTACTGGCGCGACCCGGTGACGGGCGCGAGACAGTGGGACAGTTCCCGCAACGAGTGGTATACGCACGAAAACTACTTCCGGGAAGTTCTCGTGGGCGATCCGGTCAATCCGACGGATGGTCTGATCAATGGGAACGTGGTGATTGACGCAAAAACGTCAAACTACTACTATAATGCGTCCAGGCCGGCCGACCTCAACCCGGCGAACCGCCAGGCTACAGACGATTACATCCTGTTCGACTGCGCCACAAACCGGATGGAGCTCAACGGGCAGCTTTACATTAACGGCAACCTGACGCTGACCGGCCAAGGTGGCGACAAGACCATATACTACACGGGCCGGGGCGCCATCCTGGTGAACGGCGACGCCACCCTCGATACACATCTAATGACGCTGAACGCCGACGGGACCGTTGCCCTGAGCTATCCGGTTACCAACTGTTTCGGCATCATGACTAGTGGCGACATGACCGTTGGCTCGACTTCGCAACTAGACATGATGGGCGGTTTTTACGCACAAGGTATCGTGACCAGCGCCAAACAAACCACGACCATGGGGACGTTTGTCGGGAATTTCTTCAACATGGGCGGCCAAGTGCCTGATATCTACCAGGTGCCCGCGCTGGCGGACAACCTGCCGTTCGGCATGATTGGCAACTACCCGATCATGGCTTTTGGCATCGAGTCATGGAGAGAGTTGGGCATATGAGCGGGAGTGTGTTGAAATCGGCGCTGGCGGAAATGTGGTACCTGGTGGTGGTCCTGGTGGTGATCTCGCTGGTGGTGGTTTACAAACTGGCAACGGGGGGGGAGGCGGCTCCGGTCGGAGAGAAGCCCGGGGCTGCCGTGTCGCGGGGTGTGTCCGCGCCGGATATCCCTGTCACGGCCATGCAGATCCCGCGGCGGTCTGAGGAGGAGAAAGCAAGGACCACCATTGCCGACTACCAGAAACGGTTCGCGGAAAACGCCCGCGGGAAAGACGCGCCCGCGTACCTGTTGGCGATCGGCAACCTCAACAAACAGAAACTCAAGAACTTTAAGGAGGCCGCGCGCAACTACGCGCTGCTCATCAACGATTACCCTGAGTGGGAGGGAATCGCTGGCGTGTATCCGCAATTGATAAGTTGCTACGAACTGCTCAACGACCAGGACGGCCTGCGGTGGCTCTACAGGGAGATGAGGGAGAAGTTCCCGCCCGAATCCAACGAATACAAGTACGCGCAGGCAAAACTGAATCCGTAATTGCCGACATCGCCGATGCCGGCCTACTGATCCTTGACGGGCCACTCTTGGGAAAGTGTTCTTGCGCTTCTTATGAAGGATTGGAGTCGCTTGACGATCTTCGGGAGGTCGTCTGCGACGTTGTCGGCCTCGCCACGATCCTTTGACAGGTCATACAGCTCGAGCGGCTGTGCGGGCTTGAGCCAGACGGCTTTCCAATCGCCGACGCGCGCGGCGCGTTTATAGCCGCCTTCGTGAAACTCCCAGTACAGCGGCTTGTGATCGACGGGCGCGGCGTCGAGCAGGTGCGCCGCGATTGATTGGCCGTCGATGCCTTCCGGCACGCGATCCGGCGTGCCCGCCAGGGCCGCCGCCGTCGGCATGAAATCCCAGAACGCCCAGACGGCGTGCGATTCGCGCGGCGTGATCCGGCCCGGCCACTTCACCATCGCCGGCACGCGGATGCCGCCGTCGTACAGGTCGCGTTTGATGCCGCGCAACGGGCCGCTGCTCTTGAAAAAGTCCGGCCGGGCGCCGCCTTCCTTGTGCGTGCCGTTGTCGCTGCTGAAAAAGACGGCCGTATCCTGCTCGATGCCGAGGTCGCGCAGTTTTTGCATCAGCGCGCCCACGTCCCGGTCGAGCCTCGAGATCATCGCGGCGTGGCCTTTCTGCGGGCCGGGCCAATCTTCGTTAGCGTAGGGGCCGTAGTCAGGCACTTCCATGCCGTCGCCGGTGGCCCGGCCGCCCTCGTTGTTGGCGTGGGGGACGGTGTAGGCGAGGTAGAGGAAGAACGGCCCGTCCTTATGTTGCCCGACGTAGTCGATCGCCTCGCGCGTGAACAGGTCGTGGCTGTACTGGGCGCGGCCGGTGCTATAGCCCTTCTGCTCGGTGCTCTCGACGTTACCGTCGAGCGGCACTTTTTCCTCGTTGCGCCACAGATATTCGGGGTAGTAATTGTGGGCATGGGCCTGGTTGAGGTAGCCGAAGAAATAATCGAACCCTTTTTGGTTGGGGATGCCGGTGGTGGCGGGTTCGCCGAGGCCCCATTTGCCGATCAAAGCGGTGTGGTAGCCCGCGAATTTGAGCACTTCCGCCACCGTCGTGTCTTCCGGCAGCAGGGGGACGAGCTTGTTGCCGCGGATTCTGGCGTGGCCGGTGTGCAGGCCCGTCATCAGGCAGCAGCGCGACGGGGCACACACGGTGCTGCCCGCGTAGCATTGCGTAAACCGGATGCCCTCGCGCGCGAACGCGTCCAGGTTAGGCGTCTTGATCTTTTGCTGGCCATAACAGCCCAGGTCGCCGTACCCCAGGTCGTCGGCGAGGATGAAGATGATGTTTGGCGGCTTCGGTTGGGCCTGAGCGGGAGATGTGCCCCCGAGGGCGGCCCCGGCAAGGCCGGCCAGGCTTGTTTTGAACATGCTGCGTCGGGAGATTTTCATGGTCATAGTGCTTGGCTCCAAGTTTGAACGCTATGATGCAGCGTGCAGGCCGGGTTGTGCAAGGGGACGACACTGTGGACCGTGCAGGCGAGACGCCTGCACTACAATAGACAAAAAGCGGGGACAGAGGGGCTGGTGAGAAAGTCAGGCAACTGAATTGGAAGCACGCGAAAAGCGGGGACAGACACGCTTTTTTCAAACTGCCGAAAAAAAGCGAGTCAGTCCCCGTTTTTCGCTTATTCCTCGACTTCGCCCTGGGGGTAGGAGCCGAGGATCTTTATCTCGTTGCAGTATTCGCCGACTTTCTCGAGCACATCGGTCACGGCGGGTTCGGTGACGTGGCCGAGCATGTCGATGAAGAAGACGTATTCCCAGGCTTTTTTGCGGGACGGGCGGGACTCGATTCTCGTCAGGTTGATGTTGTCTTCGTAGAACGGGAGCAGCAGGCTGTAAAGCGCACCGGGCCGGTCTTTGACGCTGATGAGGATGGACGTTTTGTCTTTTCCGGTGGGTTTGGCGAGCTGGTGGCCGACCACGAAGAAACGGGTGTAATTGTTGGGCGAGTCTTCGATTCGGGCGACGAGGATGTCGAGGTTGTATGTTTGGGCGGCAATCTCGCTGGCGATTGCGGCTGCGCCGGGCTCGCCGTGGGCGATCCGGGCGGCCTCGGCGGTGCTCGATGTGTCGATGATCTCGGCGTTGGGCAGGTTGGCCCGCAGCCAGTTTCTGCACTGGACAAACGCATTGTCCTTCGAATAGACGCGCTTGATCTGGTCCATGGGGCAGTTGGCGAGGAGGTTCTGGGTAATCTGCATGAGGACCTCGTTGACAATCTTGAGGTCGGAATTGACGAACCGGTCCAGCGTGTCGTGTACGCCGCCGCCCATCGAACTCTCGACCGGCACGACACCGTAATCGATCCGTTTCCGCTCGACTTCGGTGAAGATGTCGGACAGCGCGGCGAGCGGATGGTAATCGGCCGTCACGCCGAACACCCTCATTGCCGCCATGTGGCTGAACGTGTCGCTCGGCCCGAGGAACGCCACCGAGATCTGTTTTTCAAGTGCGCGGATGCTGCTGATGACTTCGCGGTAAATCGCTTTGACGGCCTGCTCGGGCAGCGGCCCGCTGTTCTGTTTGCGGAGCTTCTCGAAGACGGCTTTTTCGCGCTCGGGCACGTAAAACGCGGCGTCGGTGGACCGCTTGATAGCGCCGATATCGACGGCGCATTGGGCCCGCTCGTTGAGCAGCTTGAGGATTTGCTCGTCGAGCGCGTCGATTTTGGCGCGAATTTCATCCAGGTTCACTTTTTCTTTCCCTCGATAATCTGCAATGGCGACTGGCTCACCATGAACATTTTCACACTCCCCGAATTAAACCGGATCTTCGCACGCAGTTTGTCGCCCGACCCGGTCGTGTACATCACATATCCCCGGCCGAACTTCGGATGGTGCACGGGCGTGCCCGTCTTCATCGCCCCTTCCGCCACGGCATCCGCCGCGGCTTCCGGGGGCTGTCCGCCGACGGGCCGCTTCGCCAGCGAGGGACGCCCGGCCGGCATCTCGCGCGGCTCCTTCCGCACCCGCACCAACTGCCCGCCGATTTCGTGCACAAACCGCGAGAGGGCGCGATCCTCTCTGGCGCCATGCATCATGCGCGACTGGGCCGCCGTCAGCGTCAGCTTTTTGCGCGCGCGCGTCATCGCCACGTAACACAGCCGCCGCTCTTCTTCAACCTCGCGTTCGGACTCGGCCGTCACGTGCGGCAGCAATCCTGCCTCCAACCCTATCAGGAACACCGTGTCGAACTCAAGCCCCTTGGCGCTGTGACAGGTCAGCAACGTGACGGCGCCCTCGCGCACGGCCAGTTCGTCGGCCTCGCTGTACAGCGCCAAATCCTGCAGGAACTCCACAACCCCGCCCGTCTGCTGCCCGTCGAACTGGGCGCACGCCGACAAGAATTCGTCCACCGTTTCGAGCCGGGACCGGAAATCCTTCTCGTCGGACTGCCGCAGGTACTCGCGGTACTTTGTCGTGTCGAGAATCAGGTTGACGAGATCGCGCACGGGCATCCGCTTGCTCTGGTATGCGAGGTCGTCGATCAGATGGACAAACCCGAGCGCCGCATTGCGCATCCGCGGGTTGAGCGTTTGGTCGTGTTCGGTGTCGCGCAACACCCCGAGCAGCGGCTCGTTCCGCTCTTTGGCGTATTCCTCGAACCGTTCCATGGTGACGCCGCCGATGCCGCGCGGGGGCACGGCGATGATCCTGCGCAGCGATTCGTCGTCGGCCGGGTTTACCAGCAGCCGCATGTAGCCGAGCAGGTCCTTGATTTCCTTACGGCTGTAAAACCGCACGCCGCCAACCACGACGTAGTTCATTCCGCGCCGGCGTAACGCTTCCTCGACCAGGCGCGACTGCCAGTTCGCCCGATACAATACCGCAGACCGTTCCGCGCCATCGCCCAGCTTCTTCACTTCCTCGACCACCCACTCCGCCTCCTCCTCGGCCGACCCCGCCACGTAAAAGCCCACGGGCTCGCCGTGCTTGTGGGCGGTGTAGAGCGTCTTGCCGAGCCGGCGCCGGTTGTTTTTTACCAGCTCGTTGGCCGCAGCCAGGATCGGCGCGGTGCTGCGATAGTTCTGTTCGAGCCGAACGACGCGCGCGTTCTCGAAATCGCGCTCAAAATCGAGGATGTTCCGGATGTTGGCGCCGCGCCACGAGTAGATGCTCTGGTCTTCGTCGCCGACGACGAAGATGTTGCCGTGGCCGTCGGTGAGCAATCGGGCGATCTCGTACTGCGCCCGGTTGGTGTCCTGGTACTCGTCGACGAGGATGTGTCTGTACCTTCGCCGGTACTTGTCTCGCGCGTCTTCGTGCTCGCGCAGCAGCCGCACCAGCAGCACGAGCAGGTCGTCGAAATCGAGCGCCGACGCACGCCGCAGCGCGTCGTGGTACTGGTTCCACAACAGCCGGCACGTCTCCTCGGCGTCATTCGAGCACGGCGCGGAGTCCGGCTCGGCGAGATCCTGTTTGAGGCGGCTGATCCAGCTCACGACGTCGCGCGGCGTCAGTTTGACGTGCGTCGCGGGCAGGTCGCGAAGGAGCCGCCGCATCAGCGAGAGTTGGTCGGCCTCGTCGAAGATGGTGAACGACGGCCGCAACCCGAGCCGCTCGATCTCGCGGCGCAGCACGTACAGCGCAAAGGCATGAAACGTGCCCACCCACGACGCCAGCCGTTCCGTTCCCAGCCGGCCCATCACGCGCGCGATGACGCGCGCCCGCATCTCGTTGGCCGCGCGGTTCGTGAATGTCAGGGCGAGGATGTTGCGGGGGTCGACGCCGCGCTCTTCGATCAGCCACACGATCCGCTCGACGATTACGCGCGTCTTGCCGGTTCCCGCGCCCGCCAAAACGAGGGTGGGACCATCGGGGGAAGTCGCTGCGGTGCGTTGCGCTTCGTTGAGTTCAATCATCTTTGAATTTTAACCACAAAGAGTACAAAGAGTACAAAGAGTAACCCCGATTCCTTGCGCCGGATGTTCAAACCCTGCATAATCCGGCAAAACAATAAGGAGGCTGCCTGATGGGTGCCGACCAAACCGAGGCGCACTACCGCAAGCTGGAAAACATGTACCTTGGGGCGCCCGTCAACGCCTACTACAAGCCGCAAATCCGCATCGGGCAGGGGCGAGCAGACCTGGTGTTTCCGGTCCGCCACGACCTCTACCACGCGGCCAACGCGGTTCACGGCGCCTCATATTTCAAAGCTATTGACGATGCGGCGTTCTTCGCAGCCAACAGCCTGGTGTTCGACGTGTTCCTGCTGACGGCGAGCCTCACCTGCTACCTCGTGCGGCCGATTACCGAAGGCGAAATCCGGGCGGCGGGCTGCGCCGTTTGCGAGACACGGTCGGTCATCCTCGCCGAAACCGTCCTTACCGATTCCGGCGGCAATGAGATCGGCCGGGGCTCGGGCAGTTTCGTGCGGAGCAAAACCAAGCTGGACTCGGTTCCCGGTTACGGCAATTAGCCTCAAAAGAACGCAAAGAGCACAAAGATCTATTCTTGACTCTTTGTGATCTCTGCGTTCTTTGTGGCTTACATTTGTTCTTCCTGAAACTCCGGCTCGTCGGGCAGCGGCTTCTTATCCATCTTTCCATCTTTTGTAACTGCGCGATAGGCTCCGTTTGTTGCGGCGAAGCCGAAGTCGATGACTTTCCTTTCGGGGTTCCCGCGGCCTTCGATGGCGACCTGCCGGGCGTTGACGTAGAACTCGCCTTCGGATTTACTCCACTCGACGATCACGCCATCTTTGCGTTCGATGGCCGATTCGGTGCCGTTCGCCGTGGCGTAGAACCCGTACATCGGGAGTATGTGCCCGCTGGCGAGCGTCCAGTCGTCCGCGCCACGGTTCACCCAGACCTCGGCGCCGCGCGGGCGCGCGTTTTCCCACGTGACGTGCTGGCGGTGGATGTCGCCGCCGTCGAACTCGACGTCCTTCATCTGCGCACCGGCCAACGCCCGCATCAGGCCGTCCAGCAGCCAATATTTGCGCACGCCGTCGCGGCTGAACGGTGCAGGCGTCATGCCGGGGTGGCCGGTGAGGACCTCGGTGCAGATGTAGTCGTCGCTGTAAATGCCGTGGTTGGGCGCATCCAGCCCACCGCTGTATCGCGAGCCGTAGCCGGCGCCGTGTAGGGCGAACCGGTCGTGGTGCGCGAAATCCAGCCACGGGATGCGCTCGGAGTCTTTGCATTTGATGCGCCACACGGTCCACGGCGCATCTTTGGGCGGGTCGGACTCGACGCGCAGGTGGTTGGCCTGCGCGCCGTCGAGCGACCCGATGAGCTGATCGTGGCCGCTCTCGCTGATCTGTGGGGCGTTGTTGCCGAGCGTTTCACGGATCCAATTGAACGCATCGGCCCAGGCGTCGCGCGTGTACTTGCGGTCGAGGAACCGGCCGTCGCGCGTCCACGAGTCATACGGGCCGATGGACGACCACACATCGATGAAATAGGCGGAAGCGGCGGTGTTATCGCGGACGAACTCGACGTTCTGTTCGAGCATCGGCCGGTACGCGTCCGTCAGCCACCGGTACGCCTGCGCGCCGCGGCCGGCGTTGAACCACCCGCGGATTGGGTAGCCGTCCGGTGTGAACGAGACGTTGTCGTAGAAGAAACTGTCGGCGTCGGGGTAGAGGTCGATGTAGTTGTCATGCAGGGCAAACAGCACGCCGTGATCTTTGCAGACCTGCGCCAGCCGCTGGAATTCTTCGAGCGTGCCGAACTGCGGGTTGGGCGGCCAGATCTCGGGCAGGCGGTAGTCATACCCCCACCGCTGCCAGTTGTGCCACACCACCGCGCTGTTCGTCATGCCGTACTCGAACGATTTGGCGAGTTTCTCCGCCGAATCCGCGTAATGGCCGCCCCACAGGTCGAACACGAACCGACCCGCCAGTTGAGGTATGCCGGGAGCGGGTTTCAGCCCGTTGATATCGCGCCACACTCGCACCGCGTCCCACACGCTGGGCGCGGGGATGAACGTCATGGTGTGGTCGAGAGCCCCGTAGAGTGTGTACCGTGTTGCCCGCGGATCGACATGCAAGCGCGACGGCGGCAAATCAACCGCCTGCACCATGCCGAATCCCGGGGCGAATTCAAAACCAACGAACGAGGTTGCCAACTGGTGCCCGTCAAAACCCAGGTCAAACGGCTCCGGCTCGACGAGAACGTTCCCCAGCCCCGCGTAAACGCGCTCCGCGGGCGCGGTCCACGGTCCCACTGACACGTCTTCGAGGTACACCGCCGACCATGGGATCGGCGCGGGCGTGTTTTCGAGCTTGAAGACCGCCCGCAACGCCCGCCCGTCGTCAACGTACAAGTGCACGACCACGTCGAACGTGCCGCGGTACGACGAGAACGTGTGGCGGTACGTTAGGCCGTTGTCCGATGGTTCGGCGGCGGCCCGCGTCAGCGCGTTGAGCGCCGACGATTCCGCGATCGAGTCGTCCAGCACGCGTGCTTCGAACCCGTCGAACGCGACCACGGCGTCGCCGTTCCAAAACGCGATCTGCGCGTCAAGCAACCCACGCGGGCCCGGTGTCACCCGGACCACGTACCGCCGGCCATCATTCTGGATAGCGCCAAGCTCGATGGACGGCAGGGGAGTGGGGGCGGCGGGTTCTTTAATGGCGCCCGCGGTCACGGTTGGATTGCCCCAATACGACGCGTCGCAGGCGGTGTTGTTCTGCGGCCCCGGGTGCGATTCGAGTTGAAGCCGTATTGCCTGGCCCGCGAACCGCGACAGATCGACACCGAGTTCTTCCCATTGCTTCGCGGCTGAGTGGCGCTCGAACAGCACCTCGCCCAACTGGCCGTCCGGCGCGTCAAACGGCGTCACACGCACGCGGAACGTCACGCCGTCGCTGAGGCCTTCGGCCTCGGTACTGTCGCGGATGGCGGTTGCGGCGGTGAATCGGGCCGGCTCGCCCGCGGGCAGCCGCAGCGGGAATTCGACCAGCGCCGTTCCGGCGAGGCCGTTGTACCATGGCGGGTGGATGCCGATCGCGTCGCGCGAGTCGGGCCGCTGCACCATCACGCCCGGTGACACCGCGGCGCGTGTCCGTTCTTCGCTGCCTTGCCAGCCCGCGGGCAGCACGACGGGCGGCTCACCGTTCACTTGGATCACGGTGCGGCGGATGGGCATCCGCGCCAGCGACAATGAGCGCCCGGCGGCAACATCGAGCGGGCGCCAATCGGCCCCCGGTTGAAACTGAACCGTGCCGCCCGCCAGACACTCGATTATGGCGACGGGATGGGCCGTGAGGCGCGCGCCGCCCGACTCGAAGTCGACGTAAGCGTGAATCGGGTACAGCGCGTTGTACGTGCCCACGCCCGGCGTTACCTTGAACTCGACCGCTGTCTCCGCACCCGCAGACGCGGCCCACTGCGCCGATGCCGGCTCGATGCTCCAGGGATCGATGACGCGCACACGCACGGTGCCTGCCAGCGGAGTCTCGCCCGAGTTTTTCAGCACGACGCGCGCGGGCATAGGTTCGTTCAGCGCGGTTGCTGTTGCGGGGGCTTCGATTCGGGCCTGAATCGGCCCTGCAACGTCTTCGGGCGGGTTAAACGAAAGCGCAATCAACAACGCGAAAGCAGCCGGCATAGTGATTTTCTCCGAGTTGGGGCCATAATACGCAATCCTGAAGAGGAAAAACAGCGAAGAAGTGGGCCAAATCGGAATTGGGCCCTGCGGTAAATCGCGCTGGAGCGCGTTAAAGCACGGCTCAATTTAGGGAGGCACGGCTTGCGTTTTTTGCTATAGTGTTGCCGAAGTAAGCGGGAGTGCAGGCCCATGCGGACAGGAATGGCGGCGGTTGTTCTATTGTGTTTCGCGACGATGGTGTTGGCATCGGCCGAGAAAGTTCCCTGGCCCGCTGACGCGCAAGCGCTGCACCGTGCAATAACGGACCTGACGGAATCCTTCCCGGAACGCTATTCGGGCGCTTTATATCTCGAACGGCTTGACGCTGCCCAATCCAATCCCGAGGCGTTGGCGGCCCTTCAACGCGAAGCGCTGCTGGCCAACCCGCTGCTGGCCGATTTCGACCGCATCCTGGTCGTAAAGCGCGACGCAAACGACCCGTCACTGGGCCTGCCGGCCAACTGGCAGGGCAACTGCTCGCTCCCGCTGGCGCAGTACCATAACGAGATCGCCACGGTCAGCCGCGCACACCCCGAAGACCCGCTCGTTACGCTTTTTAAGCCGCCCGAGTCGCTTTTCGTGGGCGACGTGGACCTGGAGTTCGACGCCGCGCGGTTGCTGTTCTCGATGCCGGGCTCGCATGGCCGCTCGCAGATCTGGGAAATCGGCATTGACGGCGGCAATCTGCGGCAAGTCACGCCCGGCGAAGAGCCGGACGTCGACAACTACGATGCCTGCTACCTGCCCGACGGGCGTATTGTTTACGCGTCGACCGCCTGCTACCTGGGCATCCCGTGCGTGTCCGGCAGCGACAGCGTCGCGAACCTGTGCATCATGAACGCCGATGGAACGGGCATTCGCATGCTGTGTTTCGACCAGGATCACAACTGGTGCCCGACCATGCTCAACAACGGGCGCGTCCTCTACACGCGCTGGGAGTACAGCGACCTTCCGCACTCGAACACGCGCCTCCTGTTTCATATGAATCCGGACGGGACGGGCCAGATGGAGTTCTACGGCAGCAACTCGTACTGGCCCACCGCGGTGATGTACGCGCGCGCCGTGCCCGGCCATCCCACGAAGGTCGCCGCCATCGTCACGGGCCATCACGGCGTCCGGCGCATGGGCGAACTGGTCATGCTCGACCCGGCCCGTGGCCGCCACGAAGCCGACGGCGCCGTCCAGCGCATTCCCGGCTGCGGCAAGCCGGTCGAGCCGATCGTGATCGACAATCTGGCCGACCAGTCCTGGCCCAAGTTCCTCCATCCGTACCCGCTCAGCGAAAAGTACCTGCTCGTGGCGTGCCAGCCGCGCCCCGACGCCTTGTGGGGCATCTATCTGGCGGACGTGTTCGACAACCTGACGCTGATCCGCGAGGAGCCGGGCTGGGCGCTGTTCGAACCTATCCCCGTCAAGCCGTCGCCACGCCCGCCCGTCATCCCCGACAAGGTCAAGCCGGGCAACCCTGACGCCGCCGTCTACCTCGCCGACGTCTACGCAGGCCCCGGCCTGCAGGGCATCCCGCGCGGCGCGGTCAAGGCCCTGCGGGTTTTCGCCTACGCATATTCATACAGGAAAATCGGCGGCCTGCTCGGGATGGTCGGTATGGACGGCCCGTGGGACGTCAAACGCATCCTGGGGACGGTCCCGGTCGAACCGGACGGGTCGGCCTTCTTTCGGGTTCCCGCCAACACGCCGCTGGCCGTGCAGCCGCTCGACGAAAAAGGCCGCGCGCTGCAACTGATGCGGAGTTGGTTCACGGCGATGCCCGGCGAGGTGCTGTCGTGCGCCGGCTGCCACGAAAAGCAGAATTCCAGCCCGCCTACGAAAGCCACCATCGCCGCGCGGCGGTCCCCCGTCGATATCGCGCCGTGGCGCGGCGCGGCGCGCGGATTCAACTTCGCGAGGGAGGTCCAGCCCGTGATCGACCAGTATTGCGTGAGTTGCCACGATGGCCGCAAACAGGGCCGCCCAGACCTTCGCGGGAGCCCCCTCAAGGGGTGGGCGAGCGCGTTTCCCGGCAGCGCGGGCGCCGATGGCGGCAAATTCTCCGTGGCTTATGCCGCGCTGCACAGGTATGTGCGCCGGCCCGGCATCGAGAGCGATTACCACCTGCTGACGCCCATGGAATTTCACGCATCGACCACCGAACTGGTGCAGATCCTCGAAACGGGCCATCACGGCGTCAATCTCGATCCGGAAAGCTGGGACAGGATCAATACGTGGATCGACCTGAACGCGCCCTTCCATGGCACCTGGTCCGAAATCGGCGGCGAGAGCGTGGCCAAAACCGCCGAACGCCGCCGCGAACTCATGAAAAAGTACGCCAACCTCGACGTCGATCAGGAAGCCATTGTCGCCACGGAGATAAAACTTCTCCCACAGAAGCGCGCGGCAAAAAAGATCCCTGTTGCCACGCGAAACCGGGAAACGCGCGCCGCTCGCCGCAGGGCCGAGCAGGCCGAGCCGGTTTTCCGCAGCATCGACCTCGGCAGCGTCATGATGGATCTGGCGCTGATTCCCGCCGGATCAAAGGGCCCGCCGTTCTGGATGGGGCGGTTTGAAGTCACCAACGAGCAGTATGCCCGGTTCGACCCGTCCCACGACAGCGGGGTGGAGTCGATGCACGCGTACCAGTTTGGCATCCGCGGCTATCCCGTCAACGGGCCGCAACAGCCCGTCGTACGCGTGCCGTGGTCGCGCGCGGCGGCATTCTGCGCGTGGCTCGCCGAACGCACGGGCGAACCGTTTGCACTGCCCACGGAAGACCAGTGGGAACGCGCATGCCGTGCCGGCGCACACACCCCGTTCTGGTTTGGCGAGGCCGGCGCTGATTACAGCCTCTACGCAAACCTCGGCGACAAACGGCTCGCCGAATTCGCCCGTAATACGTACATCCAAGTCAACCTGCTCGAAAAACCCAACATCTACGACGACTGGGTGCCCCGGGACGATCGCTTTGACGACGGCATCTTCCTGACAGCCGAGGCCGGCCGCTACGCCCCCAATCGCTGGGGGCTGTACGATATGCACGGCAACGTCTGGGAATGGACGAGTTCCTCGTTCGGTGACGACACCCGCCGCATTGTCCGCGGCGGCTCCTGGTACGACCGCCCATATCGCGCCACCGCCGACTACCGGCTCGCTTACTCTACGTACCAGCCGGTGTTCAACGTCGGTTTCCGCGTTGTCTGCCCCGCGAAATAAGCGCCCGGCCGTCCATTGCCCAAGGTCTTCCCCGATGTTAGACTACCCCGCAAGAAAAAGTGCGCGCATGCGCGGGGAGAACATGCAATGGTTTTTCTCAAACCGTCAGTCGGCCTGGTAGTTCTCGCAATCATTCTCTGTGCAGCCGTTTCTCACGCGGATAAACAGCCTGCCGCCGCCATTGTCTCGCCGCCGGATGCCTCGCACTCCGAGCGCCTCGCCGCCGCCGAGATCCGCCGCTACGTCTACGTCTGCACGGGCATCCTTCTTCCCATAGTCGACGCCACCCCCGCTTCCGGCGACGTGATCGTCGCTGCTACCGTAGCCAAAGGCCTCGCGCCGCAGGAATACACCCTCGTCACGCGGCAGGAAGGCAAGCGGCGCATTCTTCGGCTTGCCGGAGGCAGCGACACCGCCACCCTCTATGCCGCCTATCGGTTCGCCGAGCACCTCGGCGTCCGCTTCTATATGCACGGCGACGTCATTCCCGACAAGCGCGTCAAGTTCGAAATCCCCGCCGTGAACGAGCAGGCCAAGCCGCTGTTCGAGTTGCGCGGCATCCAGCCGTTCCACGATTTCCCCGAAGGCCCGGACTGGTGGAACACCGACCAGTACAAGGCCATCCTGTCGCAACTTCCAAAAATGCGCATGAACTTTTTCGGCCTCCACACGTATCCCGAAGACCGGCCCGCCGCGGAACCGACCGTCTGGATCGGCATGCCCGAACACTGCAACGAGGACGGCTCCGTCAACGCCTCGTACCCGTCCCTTTATTACAATACGGCGATGACGGCCGGCTGGGGGTTCGGCGCGAAGAAAACCAGCGACTACAAGATGGGCGCGGCCGCCCTGTACGACAGGGACGGCTACGGCAGCGACGCCATTCGCGGGTTCGAGCCACGGCCCGAAGCCGATCCCGACTGCAACGCACTGTTCGACCGGACGGGCGTAATGTTCCGCGACGCGTTCGACCACGCGCGTGCGCTCGGGATCAAGACGTGCGTCGGGACGGAGACGCCGCTGGTGGCGCCGCGCCGGGTTCAGGCGCGGGTGGGGCACGTCAATCCGGCGTTCGAGGTGCAGGGCGGCAACGTCGCCGCGTACGGCGCGCCCATCGAGGGCACCGAGGACGACGCCGTGTACCAGACGTGCCGCTGGAGCCTCAACGGATACACCTTCCCCGTTCCCGACGGCTCGTATACGGTGCGGCTCATGTTTTGCGAAACCCACTACGATATTCCCGGCGCGCGTGTGTTCAATGTCAGCGTGCAGGGCCGGAGAGTCATTGAAAAGCTGGACGTTTTCGCAAAAGTCGGAAAAAACGTTGCGCTCGATTACGCGTTTGACAACATAAAACCTGTCGATGGCCGTATCGCCATCACGTTCGAGCCGGTCGTCGAGAACCCGTTCATCGCCGGCATCGAAATCGTGGGCGCTGACAAGACTATCAGAGTGAATTGTGGTGGGCCCGCGTTGAAAGACTTCATGGCGGATACCGGGGACTTGGTTGTTGCGCCGGACGACGTGCAGCGGCTGTACGAGGGCATGTTCACCCGCATCATGCGCGCGTATCCCATCGATTACTACTGGTTCTGGACGCCCGAGGGCTGGACGTGGCAAGGCACGAGCGAAGCCACGGTGCAGGCCACCATCGACGACATTAACCTGGCGCGGGCAGGCGCGTCGGCCGTGGGCGCGCCGTTCCAACTGGCGACGTGCGGCTGGGTGCTTGGCCCGCAGTACGATCGCGCCCTGTTCGACAAGGTCCTGCCCAAGGACATGCCCGTAAGCTGCATCAACCGGCAGGTCGGCCACGAGCCCGTCGACCCGGGGTTCGCCAACGTCCAGGGGCGGGGCAAGTGGGCCATTCCGTGGCTCGAAGACGACCCCGCGCTCCACTCGCCGCAGCTTTGGGCGGGCCGAATGCGGCGCGACGCGTGCGACGCGCTGACGTACGGCTGCACGGGCCTGATGGGCATCCACTGGCGCACCCGGATTCTCTCGCCGAACGTTTCCGCGCTCGCGCAGGCGGCGTGGTCGCAGGAGTTCGACGACCCGCGGCCGTCGCGCGAGGGCGTCGAGGGCGGCGGGTCGGCCACCGCGAAGGCAAAAGAGTTCACGGATACCGACAACGACGCCCTCTACCGCACCGCCCGCAAAGACGTGAACGCCTACCATATCCTCGTTCCCAACGGCCGATACCGCGTCACGCTCCAGTTCTGCGAGCCGGAGCACGCCGAGATCGGCAAGCGCGTGTTCGACGTCAAGCTCGAAGGCGAGACGGTTCTAACGCGGCTGGACATCTTCGAGCACGTCGGCAGCGGCCGCGCGCTTGATTTCGAGTTCGGCGGAGTCGCCGTCAAAGACGGCCGGATGGACATCGAGTTTGTCAGGAGGGTCGACGTGCCGTGCATCGCGGCGGTCTCGGTTGAAGGCGCCAACGCCAAACGGCGGATCAACTGCGGCGGCCCGGCCTTGGCCGATTACGAAAAAGACCTCGAGCCAATTGACCTGTTTATCCCGGCGGCCGACTTTTATGCGGACTGGGCGCGGGCCGAATTCGGGCCGAACGTCGCCGGCAAGACCGCCAAGATTTTCGCCCGGATCGACTGCCACCTGCCGCGCCCGTCCGACTGGACCGACGGCCCCGGCGGGTACCGGCCCGACAACGCGCCGTGGTCACGCGTCGAGAAAGACTATGCGTACGTCGACGAGTTTGCGGGCTTGCGCAAGAAGGTCAAGAGCCCCGGCCACCTCGATCGGTTCGATTACTGGCTGGCCAACTTCCGGTTCATGCGTGCGTCGGCGCGGATGAAATGCGCGTGGGGCGCGTTCAACAAGGCCCTCGGCAAGGCCAAACAGGCTCCCGCCGCCGAGCAGGCCCGGCTCGCGCGCGACGAGGCGGTGCCCGCCCGGGTCGAACTGGTTGGCGCGGTGCGCGAAATGTACGCCGAGTTGCTCAAAACCGTCAGCACCACCGGCGAGATGGGCTCGATCACCAACCTCGAACAGCACACGCTACCGCATGTGATCGAAAAGCCGGGCGTAGAGCTTGAGGCGCTGCTCGGCGGGCCGCTCCCGCCCGAAGCGCAACTCCCGGCCGATTACGCCGGCCCGGCCCGCATCATCGTGCCGGTCGTCCGCACCTCGCTCGAGCAGGGTGAGCCGCTCAACATCGTCGCCACCGTCCTGGCCGAGATGCCGCCCGGGTCCGTGTCGCTATACTGGCGGCCGCTGGGCCAAGGCGAGTTCACCGAAGTCCCGCTTGCTCACGTCGCCCGCGCCATGTACGCGACCATGCTGTCCGTGAATGAAGACATCGAGTACTACATCAAAGCCGCCGACGCCGTATGGCCTGCAACGGCCCCGGAGTTGAACCAGACTCTAGTTGTCGTTGCGGACAGTTGAGCCCTCCTAAAAGCGGCAGCAAGCACGCTAAGAGCAGTCGGACTCCATAACCGGATTTGACTGGGCCTGGCTGCCCCGGCTAGCATGAAGTCTTCAGGAGACCGGTTCATGGAAATTCTCGATTTCACGGTGACGCCGTTTTTTGTGAACTGCTACGTGGTGAAATCCGGCGGCGAAGCGATTGTGATCGACCCGGGGGACGTTTCGCGGGATCTTTCCCGCTCCCTTACCGACGTCAGCGTGCGGATGATCGTCAATACCCATTGCCACTGCGACCATTGCGGGGGCAACGCCGCACTCATCCGCGACACCCACGCCCCGCTCGCCATTCACGAAGAAGAGCTCCCGCTCCTGCGGGCGATGGAAGTGCAGGCGCAGATGTTCGGCATCAGCGTCACGCCGTCGCCCATGCCCGACCAGTATCTCAAGGAAGGCGACACCGTCACCGTCGGCTCGGTCGAGCTGAAAGTGGTCCATGCGCCCGGCCACAGCCCCGGGCACATCATGCTCTCGGGCGACGGGTTTGTTTTTGATGGCGACGTGGTGTTCGCGGGCTCGATAGGCCGCACCGACCTGCCCGGTGGCGATTATCACCAACTCATGCGGTCGATTCAGTCCAAAGTGCTGACCCTGCCCGATCGCACCGTCGTGTATCCCGGCCACGGCCCCGCCACAACGGTTGGCGAGGAGCGCCGCCACAACCCGTTCCTTACCGGACTATGATGCCGCTGGCGGTTGTCCTTATAGGCGCGTTCGCTGCCGCGCCGGAAGTCTACGTCGCGATCGCGCCCGACCAGCCCGCCCCGCATATCTACATCGGCGACCCGCTCATCCTCGAGTTTCGCGCGGACAGGGACTGCACGGTGTCCGTCGAAGCGGAGATTCGCCCCGAGTTTCCCGGCGACACGATAGTGGTCGAGCTCGGCGACATCCGCCTGCAGGCCAACAGCCCCCACTGGTGCACCATCGACAGCGTGCCCGACATCCGCGGCCGCTATTTCCTCACTACCCGGTTCAAGTATCCCGAGGGCCTGCCCGAACGCGCCGGCGCGTTCTGCCGGATTGACCGGCCCGGCCCCGGCCCCGCGCCGGCCGCGCCCGTGTGTGCCGCCGTCGACATGCTGACGGCTTCGCAGCGGCTCGCGCTCCTCACCGCGGGCGTCAAGGTTGTTCGAATCGATGTAACTGGCGAGGCCGATTATCCCAAAGTGGAAGCCGCGCTGGCCGTCCCGTTCCAGGTGATGGTGCGCCTGCGGCAGGCCGACCCGGCCCTGTGCGAAGCGGTTGCGCGACAGTGGCACGACCGGGTGTACGGCTGGCAACTCGACTCGGGCGGGTCAACGGACGCGTTTTCCCCGATGGCCAAAGCGCTCCGTGCAGGCGGCACGCGCAGCCCGATAGCCGCGGTCGTGCCCGACGCTGCAACGCTGACGGCGATGCTCGACGCGGGGCTGGGGAAAAGTATCGACGCGGTCGCGGTCGATCCCGCGCCTGCCGGCAACGTATTGCGCGAAGCGCGTGGCGCGGCCGAACGCGCCGGCTACGAGCGAATCGAGATCCAGGCCTGCATTCCGGCCCCGGCGCAGGATCAGCCGGGCGCGGGCGCTTTTCTGGCCCGGCAGGGGCTGGATTTGATTGCATCGGGCGCGTCGCTGCTGGTGTTCGACGCGGGGCTCGTCGCCGGCGACAGCGCGCTTGGACCGGCGTTCGCCTATCTTGACGCCATGGCCCATCTCCTGGCTGGCGCTTCTTACGTCGGGCCGCTTAACGTTGAGGGCGGGGCGACGGTTCAGGTGTTCCGCGCGCGGGACCGGTGGATCGTCGCCGCGTGGTGCGCCGCCGGCGAGGCGTCCCTCACCGCCGGCAAGGCCGAGGTCGCCGGCAAGGCCGAGGTTGCCGGCGAGGCCGAGGTCGCCATACCCTCGGAAAACGCCACTGCCCTCGATCTTCACGACGCGCGCAACAATCCCCTTACGTGTCCCGCGCCGGTGAACGGCGCCATCGTGTTGCGGGCCGGGGCCGAGCCGATGTTCCTGGCGGGAAAAGGCGGGCCGGTCTTACAGGCGACGGCCCTGAGCGAGGCGCGCAAAGAAGCGGAAGCATTCTGTAACTCGGAAGAGATTGGCAAACATGTCGTGAAAGAGGCGGTGGAAGTTGTCCGAAAAGCTAGCACGGTCGAGAGCAGTAAACGGGCCGATTTTTTGAACCTGCTCCAGGTTTTCCCGTACCTGGAGACGCAGTGGCACGCGGGGCCGATCCCGAGAAGCGTTGCGGTGCCGGCGCTGGCGCGGCTGGCGCGGCTGGCGCGGGCGCTGTGCGTGGCCGAGCATGAGCGGGGCGAGCCGTTCGTCGAACCGCTGCAAAGCACGCTGGCCTCCTGCGGCCAGTATCAAAGCCGGTACCTGACAGGGTCCGCGGGGCCGGATGATGGCCACGAACGGCCGGACTGGCTGCTCGACGAGGTGTCGCGCCTGATGGCCGAGGCGGAATCCCTCGCCAGCCAGGGTAGGACCATCGAAGCGAGCGCGGTCGGCGCGTTGGCCGAATGGCGCGCGCAGGCGCTCGAAATCTCCGCCAGGGCCGAGCCGCTGTCCGCGCCCGAGAAGGTGAAACCCGTGCCCGAGGCCAAAAAAGAGCAACCCAAGCCGGTCGAGCCGCCCAAGAAGACCACGTCAAAGAAGAAAACCAGCAAGAAATAGCGCGAGGAGACAACCCATGAACTGCATTGGAGTCCTCACCAGCGGCGGCGACTCGCCCGGGATGAACGCCGCCATCCGGGCCGTCGTGCGCACCGCCATCGCCGCCGGGGCAAAAGTGTTCGGCATCGAGCGGGGCTACCAGGGCCTGATCGAAGGGAGCATAACGCCGCTCGAGCTCCGGTCGGTCAGTGGCATCATCAGCCGGGGCGGCACGATCCTCAGGACGGCCCGGTGCCGGGAATTCTTCGAGCCCGAAGGCCGGGCCAAGGCCGCGGCACAACTCAAAAGCCACGGTATCGAAGGGTTGGTTGTGATCGGCGGCGACGGGTCGTACCAGGGCGCGGAAAAACTCCACGCCGAGCACGGGATCAGGTGCATCGGCATGCCCGGAACCATCGACAACGATATCGGCGGCACCGATTTCACCATCGGCTACGACACCGCGCTGAACACGGCCGTCGAAGCCATCGACCGAATCAGAGACACCGCCGCGTCACACGGCCGGATATTCTTTGTCGAAGTCATGGGCCGCCACAGTGGGTACCTCGCCATGATGGCCGGAATCGCGGGCGGCGCCGAAGAAATTCTCGTGCCTGAAACGCCTACCGACATCAACGAGGTGGTTCAAAACATCCGCGACGGCCGCGCCCGCGGTAAGACCAGCAGTATCGTGGTGGTAGCCGAGGGCGATGATGCCGGCAGAGCCATCGACGTTGCCAAGAAGTTCGCCGAGGTCTCCGAGTTCAAAGACTACCGGGTCGCCGTGATCGGCCACCTGCAGCGCGGCGGCACGCCCACCGCGTTTGACCGGATCCTCGCGGGCCGGCTGGGCGTGCGTGCGGTCGAGGCCCTGCTCGATGGCCAAACGGGCATGATGACGGGCGTGATCGGCAACGAGGTCGAGTTGCGCCCGCTGTCCGAAGCCTGGGAAAGCCGCACGCGGTTCGACCCGACGCTGCTGCGCGTCGCGCACGTGCTGGCCACATGACCATGCGCTGGGCCAACGACCATATCGCGTTCGAGGTGGCTGATCTCGAGGCGGCCATCGAATTTTACGCCGGTGTGTTCGGCATGGAATTGATGTTCAAAGAAGTCGACCGCGAGCACGGCGAGGCGTTTGCATTCTTCGCGCTCGACGGCGGCAACCTGGAACTGCTCGAGCGGCTCGACGGGGACGTTCCGGAACGGCAGGGGAGGGGCGAGCCGGGGCCGCCATGGTGCCCTCACCTCGCCCTAAGGACGGACGATCTGGACGAGGTGGCAGCAATGCTTCAACGGCACAACGTGCCGGTCGTTCACGGGCCGCTCGAGATCCCCGGCAAAGTCCGGTGGCTATACGCCGCCGATCCTGACGGCAACATTATCGAATTTGTGCAATGGACATAACGTCTCAATGGGCTGGCCGGATATAGGGCGTCGAAAGGAGGGGTCGGAAATGTCGAGAATTAAATCTCACTGCGATCGTTGTGGCGGGTGTGGACCGGCCATGAACCGGCGTAATTTTCTTGCCGCAGCGAGTGGCGCGGCATTTGCGACGGGGCTGGCCCCACTGGATTTCGCGTCGTCGCTGTTTGGGGCGACCGCCCCTGCGCCTGCCGGTAAAGCGGTTGTGCACGTGGTCTTCGTGAGACCGCTGAAGACGCCGGCGATCAGTTGGCCGGGCGGCCAGACGGATGTAGCCGCAATGCAGGCGCTGTTCACGAAAACGATCACGGATGCCGCGGAAAAACTGGGGGTTCAGCTCGATGTGAAATCCGCACCCCTCGAAAATAAGGACGGGATCAACGCCTATCTCGAAGCCATTAAGGGGACTCCCCCGGACGGGTTGCTGGTGTGCGCGATGGAGTTGACCCACTGGCCCGAAGTGCTCCACCTTGTGGAGAATCGCGGGCCGGTACCGACGGTTGTGTACAGTCATCTGACGGCATTTACGGGGAATATGCAGCCGACCCGGCAAGTGCCGAACACGTTTGTCGGCGCGACGCCTGATGTGAATTGGCTCGAGTTCGCGCTCAGGATGCTGAACACCGTGTGGCGCATGAAGAACACACGGCTGGCCGTTATAACGAAAGACGAGTCGAAGGATGTCGTGGCGGACGCGTTTGGGACGACGCTGCACATGATCCCGGCGGCCCGGTTTGACGAGGAACTCGCCACGGTCGATGCCACCGACGAGGTGAAGGCGATGGCCGATCGCTATGCGGCCGAGGCACAAGAGATCGTTGAACCGACGAAAGCGGACATCATTGACGCCGCAAGGAACTACATTGTGTGCCGGCGCATCCTCGAAGCCGAGAATTGCCAGGGACTCTCTTATGCCTGTCTTGGACGGCCCAACCCCGTGTGCATCGCATTTTCGCGGTTGCTCGATGAAGGCATCGTAGCGGGCTGCGAAGCGGATGTGGATGCGGCCTTGTCCATGCTATTGACGCAGTCGCTATTCGATCGATCCGGGTTCATCCAGGATCCGTCGCCGAATACGGTGTCGAACACCCTGATCGGCGCCCATTGCACCAGCCCCACGAAACTTGAGGGGTTTGCCAGTTCCTATCGGGCGCCATATAAGCTCCGCTCTTACCATACGCGGACCGGCGCCTGCATGGAAGTGCTGTGGCCGGTTGGCCGCGAGGTCACCGTAATGAAGTTCATCAAGCCGGACAAGATCGTGCTGGGTTCCGGCCGGGTGGTGTCGAACATTATGCAACCGCCCAGCGGTTGTTGCCGTACCGCCGTCGAGATCACGGTCGACGGTGTCGAGGATATGGATCTAGCCAAAGGTTTCCACCAGCTTTTTATTTTGGGCAATCTCGAGCGCGGCTTCCGGGCGTATTGCCAACTGGCCGGGATTAAGGCGGTGCACATTTGAGCGGATGCAGCAAATGCGCCAAAACCATCGAAGAGGCCTTTTCCTAGAATCATGGAGTTAGACCTGGTGTTTGGGTGGATGTATAATCGCTGAAACGGCGGCATAGCGAGCGCGGCTGATATGGTATACGAATATTCGGGCTATCTGAAAACGGTTTTGGGCGCGCCGGACCCGGCGGAGTTCCAGGCGCTCGAATCGGTCGAGTTTACCGCCGACGACATCGCGCGGTGGGGGTTCCAGGATTTGCCGGGCGACCTCGAGTGGCAGCACATCCCCGTCAACGCGAAGAGCACCGAGCACGGCGTGCGGATCGAAGGCCGGTTCAACGACATCAGGCAGATCGACAACCTCGCCGCGGACGACCCCAGCTTTTGGGTGCCGCTGAGTTCGCTCAACACGCAGGACCCCCGGTTTCCCATCGACGCCACCCGGTACCCGATTGTGGAACTGACGTACCGGTGCGCCTCATCCAATGCGCGGCCCGCCTGGCTTTGGACGTACCCCGGCGGCCAATCGTTTGACGGGCTGGCGCCGGTGCAGGAGTGGCGCACGATCGCCCGGCTCGTCCAGTGCTATGGTTTTCCCGCGCAGATAAACGCAGTCATCCTGCGGCTCTACTCGATATCGCGGACGGTCGAGGCGTTCGAGGTCCAGTCGGTCCGGTTCCGCGCGATGAGCCCGGTGGAATCCCAGATGTGCGAGCGGCTCGAGGCGACACTGCGGGAGCAGGGCGAGCCGCGGAAATATAAAATCCTCGACGAATTCATGCCCGCCGGGACCTACATGGACGCGGGGTCGTCCAAACGCCTCGCCGCGATGCTCGGCATCAGCCTGAACGAATATTGGGAGCTCGTGTTCGAAGATATCGTCCGGCACAACCACAACACTGTCGCCCTCGAACGAATTGACCGGCTTACGTCGGACGAGTGGAACAACCTCCTCAAGCTGGCCGAAAAATTCCAAATCAAGCTCTTCGCCATCTACAACCTGCCGCTGGGCACGCCACAGGCCTATTTCCAAGAGTTTGTCGACACCCACATCAAACCCTACGCCGACTCCCCCTCGATCCTCGCCTGGAGCCTGCACGACGAGCCGCCCGAGCACGGGTTTCAAAACCTGTTGCAGGCCCGGCCCTACATGGAACAGGCCGATCCCAACCACCCGCTCGCCGTCATCCTGCGCGAGCCGAACGCCTTTCCCCTGTTTGCCCGGTTTTTTCCCGCCTCGGGGATCGCCCAGTACCGGTCGCACGCGCCGTGGCAGGTGGCCGAGATGGTGCGCACACACCGGCCGCTGAGCGCCGGCCAGCAGTTCTGGTTCGTCGCGCCGGGTTTCATCTACGCCACCGACACGCCCGAATGGCACTCCTGCCCCGAAATGCGGCTGATGCTGAACCTCGCTTGCGCCAATGGCGCGCGCGGATGGTTCACGTTCGCCTACCACAACGACCCCATCTGGATCCGCGGAAGTTGCCAGCGGTCGCTGACCGGCCCGTTCCTCACGTTCAGCGACCTGTGGGCCGAACTCAGCCAGCGGCTCGAACAGTACAACGCGCTCGCCCCGCTGTTCCTCGAGGCGGCGTCGGAGCCCGCGCCCGAGTCGTGGTTCGCCTCGAAAAGCACCGCACACGTAAACGCCCAGTTGCCCGGGGGCATCCCGCCGTCGAGCGTGTACAGGCTGCGCGGGCCCGATTTCCAGTTGCACTGCATCGTGAGCAACGACATCCGCGAGATGACCACGGTCCACCTCGACATTTCGGCCCCCGCCGTCGACGGGATGGCGCTGTTCGATCTGTCGGATTTCGTCCACACGCGCCGTTGGGCGCCCATGCCGCCGCGCAGGCACATGGAAATGTTCCCTGGCCAGCTTCACATCATCCTGTCCGCGCCGCCCCATGTGTGCGAGCGCTGGCGCGACGTGGTCAGCGAGCGGATCATGCAGAACGACCAGCGCCAACTGTCGTTCGACCTGCCGCTGGCGAGCGCCTACGGGCTCAACGTCGACGCCGTCGAGACCATGATTGAAAGCGCCGCCGGCTCCCCCGATATGGACGCCCTGCACATCATGAGGCAGGCGCGCGAGTCGGTGCTCAACGTGCTGTATCAAACCTCGGAGCCGTCCATGAGCCGCAGCAAGCTTATCGAGGTCAGCGCGGCCATCTGCGCCTGCGACGGCACCCTCTGCAGGCTGCTCGGCCAGGGCAAATCCGACCAGGCGCGGCAGCTCGGGTTCAAGGTCATCCCGCTCGCGCGCGAACTCACCCACCTGCGGCTGGAACTGCGCAGGGGCCGCGGCGCCGCCATCCTCGAACACTGCCAGGGCCTCGCGCGAAGAACGGCCGAAGTGCTCGCGGAAATCCGCGCCGTCCCTTTATAGGTCCTATTCGAAAGAAAGGGCTTGCCATGGAACCGCTGAGGCGTTATTTCGGAATCGGCGAGAACGGCGTCACGTTCCGCCGCGAGATTGTCGGCGGCATCACCACGTTTGCCACGATGAGCTACATCGTGTTCGTCCAGCCAACCGTGCTGGCAACCACCGGCATGAGTTTCGGTTCGGTGCTGCTGGCCACGTGCATCTCGTCTGCGCTGGCGTGTTTCCTGATGGGCATGCTGGCGCGATACCCGATCGCGCTCGCGCCCGGAATGGGGGAGAACTTCCTGTTTGCGTTCGCGATCGTTGCGGCCCCGCCGCTCGGCATGGCATTCTCTTGGCAGGCGGCCCTGGCTATTGTGCTGATCTCGGGGCTTATCTTCGTGGCCTTGTCGGTGTTCCGCACACGGGAAAAAATCATTACCATCCTCCCGCCATGCCTGATCAACAGCATTGGCCCGGCGATCGGGCTGTTTATCGGGCTGGTCGGCCTGCAATGGGGCGGCGTCGTCGTGTCGTACGCACCCACCATGCTGCGGATCGGCAGTCTTCATTCGGGTGTCGCGCTGCTCACGGTTCTCGGCCTCTTCCTGATCGCAGCGCTCCACGTCTGGCGTGTCCCCGGCGGCATCCTCATCGGCATTCTCGCCACGGCTGGCGCCGGAATTCTCACGGGCATCATTCCAACCAGCACCGAATCACCCCACTTGAACTTCAGCACCTTTTTTCAACTCAATTTCATTGAACTGATCAACCGTTGGCCCGACGCGCTCGTCGCTATCATGCTCTTCCTGTTCCTCGACATGTTCGACACCGTCGGCACGCTCGTCGGCGTCTCCAACCAGGCCGGGTTCCTCAAACCCGACGGCACACTGCCACGGGCCGGCCACGCCTTCTTCGCCGATGCCGTCGGCACGTGCATCGGCGCCTTATGCGGCACGTCCACCGTCACCAGCTACATCGAAAGCGCCACCGGCGTCGCCGCCGGCGCACGCACCGGCCTTGCCGCTATCGTCACCGGCGTCTGCTTCCTCGGCGCCATTTTCCTCGCACCCGTCATCCACATCGCCGGCCAGGATGTCGGCCTGGCGTTTTACAATCTGCCGCCCGACGCGCTGCACGTGGCCATGTACCCCGTCGTCGCCCCCGCGCTCATTTTCGTCGGATTCCTCATGATGGCCCCCCTCCGCAAGATCAACTGGGAAGACATCACCGAAAGCCTACCCGCGTTTTTCACCATCGCCATGATGGTATTCGGCTACGGAATCACTGAAGGCATCAGCGCCGGAATCATCTCGTACGCCGCCATAAAACCCATCGCCGGCAAAGGACGCGAGGTACACCCGGTTCTCTACGTGATCGCTCTGGCGTTCCTCGCCCGCTACGCGTTTCTCGTCTGAGTCACGCCTACGAGACCACAGTAGGCCGACTTCGCCGAAGTCGCGCCTTCTGCTGAAGTCGGCCAACTGATGCCACAGTCACTCCGGCGAACAATGCGACGCTTACCAAAGACACCCAGCGGCCAATCAGGTAAGACCTCGGCACATATTCGAGCAGGATCGTGTGTTTGCCGGCGGCGAGCGGCACGGCGCGGATGACGCCGTTCGCCCGCAGGACGTTATACGCGGGTTGCGGCCCCGGCCTCAGCGGCCGCGCCCGCCATCCCGGCGCGTACGAGTCCGTGTTGATCAGGATCGCCGGTGTTGGCGTGTCAACCTCGAGTACGGCGCTGTCCGTCGAGGTGGATAGCACATTCATGCTGCCGCTCTCTCCCGGCGACGGGGCCGGATCCGGCTCAGATTCGAGAATGACTTCGCGCGACGGATCGAACCCGCCCGCTTCCATGGCGTCGAACGTCTCCGAAAGCCCTTCAATCACGCGATACTCGTGAACCAGCAGAAACCGCGGCAGCGGCGCGGGCACGCCGGGCGCGTCCTGCAACGTCCCATCACTCAACATCACGTATTTCAGCCGCAGCATCGACAATAGCGGGCTCAGTTCCGCGTCCGCCACGGGGTCCGGGCCTAACGCCGAGATCTGGCGCTTGAACTGGATCGTCCTCATGAGAAATTGGACGTATTGCGAGGGCATCACGGCCTCATTTCCCCAGATTTCGTAACCACCCGCGCAATGAACCCGGTTGAACACAGCGGGGTTATCCAGCACGCGCACCTCTTCCACCAGCTTGGCGATTGATGATGGCGGCAGAGCGTTGTGCCTTGTTGCCAGGTCAACAGCGTCCCTGTGTGTCCACGCAAACGCGGTCATTTCCACCACGCCCAGTGCCACGATCCCGTATGCGGCCTTCGGCCAGCGTTCCGCCGCAAGCAGCATCGCACCCACGAGACTGCACAGGGCACCCGCGCGCGCCAGTTCGCCCAGCGGGATTTCAGCGTCGGCAGCAGAACCGTTGCCCCGCGGGGTCTGGTGGACCCATGCCGCGCCGCCCAGCAGCATCAGGCCAAGCGCGAGCACAAACACGGCCGCGATTCGGCCGATGCCCCGTGCGCGAGCACCGCCGCGTTGCTTCACGACCGCGTCGAGCCCCTGCCCCGCCAGCATCGCCAGCAGCAGCGACGCGACCACTAAAAAGCGCGCGGGCGCGCGGAAGCTGCCAAACCCGGGCAGCGTCTTATGGAGCAGCCCGAAAAACGGCGTGTACCGGCCGAGCGCAACCAGTGTCAGAAACAAAACGATGATCAGAAATCGCCACCAGGCGCGCCGGTCACCTCTCAACAGGGCGAGCACCACCAGGACCAGGCCCCCCACGCCAACGTAAAAACCGGTCTCCCAGATGGTCCAGCGGCCCCAATAAGGGCGGGTGATATCGTCCCCGAAGAATCCCGGCATGATCAGCAACAGGAAGTTCTCTGGCGGGAACGATCTCGTGGTCGTGAAATCGTAGGAAGCGCCGGCGCCCCGCATGGACGCGCCAGCCACCTCGAGCGACGGCCAGAGTTGGATCGCGGTCAACAGCAGCGGCGCCGCCGCCATCACCGCCAACGCCGCCAGCCGCTTCGGGCTCATGGCGACGCGCCGGAGGTGGAGCAGCACGTACAAGCCCACGCCGACGCCCACGATGAACACCGGGTGCGGCGAGCCCGCCAGCAGCATCATCGTAACCGCGAACGCGCCGCCCAGCACCCACGATACCCGCGGCTGCTCGATCGTCTTGTCGACGGCGAGAAACAGCAGCGGCGACCACGCAAACACGGCTATCATCGTAAGGTGGCCGCCGAACACGTGCATGAAAAACGCGCCCGAGAACATCGCCGTCACGCCGGCGAAAAAAGACGCGAGCCGCGTCAGTCCGCGCCCGCGCGCCCAGGCGAATGTCAGCGCGCCCATCAAGAACACGTGGAATGCCAGGTCCAGGTTCAGCGCCTTCGCAAGCGGGAGAAACAGATAGATCAAGTTCGGCGGGTAAAACAGCGCCGACTGAAAATTGCCGATAAACGACACGCCCGAAAACACGTGCGGGTTCCAAAGCGGCACGTTGCCGTGCCGTATCTCGCCAAACCCGTACATCCGGCACGAATTGTAAAAGTTCAGCACGTCCCCGTTCGGGCCCGAAGCCGCCCACTCGCCCCGCGCGAACAGCACGTCCGAAAACACCGCCAGCACAAGCCCCGCCAGCACAACCACCGCCACTGCACAATGCGTCGACTTCGGCCTACGTATACTTTTCATACAGGCTCCGCACGACCTCGATAGTGTCGCCGGCGGGAGTGGGGGGGAGGCCGGTGCTGTGCGTCCACTCGTCTTCCCATGCGCGGATTTCCTGCTCGAACGCCGCCGCGTCGAGCGTCGCTCCCCAGTTCTCGCCCAGGCGCGCGAAAAACTTCTCCCATCGCGGCACGTAAAACGTCGAGATGAGCCCCGCCCAGTTTTTCCGCGCGCCGCACCGTCGAAAAATCCGGCAGCGGATTTGGCAAGTCGAGTTGATCCCCCAGCCACGATACGTGCGCGTTGCACCCGTACTTCAAATACCAGTTCAGGCCCGACGCCATCGCCACGCCCGTCGAACCGCACACCGTCGCCGCGCCGTCTTTCACCTCGACCTCGAACACATCAAGGCCGTTCTCCGCGGGAATCGACACAAAGTTGAACTCGGCCGCGCGATCTCCCAGCACACGCCGCGCCAAATCGCCCGCCGCCTGCTCCGGCGTCGCCGCAAACGAAGACAAACTGGCCGCAACTAACAATGCAGAAATGAAACGCATGGCGAATCCTCCAATTCAAGGATTTAAACCGCAAAGAACGCAAAGATTACAAGAACTTTGAAAGATCCGTATCCAAGGTTCTTACTCTTGCCCGCGGTTGAGTTTACTCGGCAGGTTCTTGCCGCGCGTCGCGAGGCGCAACACGATCCGCATCAGCCACGAGAGGTGCCGCGACATCCACACCATTACCTTGCCGTGCCCCGTGATGACGGCCTCGAACTTGCGCCGGTAAATGTACCGCACGATGCCGCGCGCCGCCTTGTCCGTCCGAACAACCAGCCACTCCGGCACGGGATCTTTCGCCTTCTTATGCAACACGCCGCGGTTGTCTATACGCCGGATGTCACTGTCCACAAACCCCGGCTGAATGCACGTCACCGACACCCCGCGGTCCGCCAA
This sequence comes from Bathyarchaeia archaeon, assembly GCA_035530195.1. Taxonomy (GTDB): domain Bacteria; phylum Hydrogenedentota; class Hydrogenedentia; order Hydrogenedentales; family SLHB01; genus JAPLKX01. The sequence continues at coordinate 56,438 of DATKVG010000160.1, forward strand.
CTCGTAATAGATCGACTCCGCCAGGCCCGTCACCGCGAACTTGCTGGCCACATAAGCCGACGTGCCCGGCGTGCCGGCCCGGCCCGATACGCTCGACACCAGCCCCAGCCGGCCGCGCCGCTCCACCAAGTACGGCAGCACCGCGTACACCGTATCGAGCAGGCCGAAGAAATTCGTGTCAAACTGCCGGCGGTACCAGCTTGTGTCGAGGTCTTCCATTACGCCCGACACGCCATACCCCGCGTTGGCCACCGCCACATCGATCCCGCCGAACTCTTTTGTGGCGCGCGCCGCAGCTTCGACCAGCGTCTCGGGTTTCGTCACGTCGCACACGACCGCGATCGCCCGCTGGCCCATGGCCTCGATTTTCAGCCGCACCTCCTCGAGCAAGTCCGCCCGCCGCGCCGCCAGCGTGACGTGCGCACCCTGCCGCGCGAACTCGAGCGCCATCGCCGCGCCTATCCCCGACGACGCCCCCGTAATAAAAACGCTCTGACCTTCAAATCGCCTGCGCATGGTTCAGCCTCTCCCTGAAAGGTTCAAAGGCCATTTTACAGGAATACTAAGCGCGCTGCTAAAAAATGAGGCCGCCGCTCTTTGAAGTGCGCCCGCGATCGCGGGAGCTTGCTACCGCTTCCTTCAGGGGGGAGTGACAACGAGGACCTGCCAAACGTATACTTGGCACATCCGGGCAATAAGGAGAGTCGCGATGCTGAAACCGTTCCTTTGCGCAATGCTAATCTGCGCGGCAGCCGGCGCCGCCGAGACAACCTATGACGTCGTCGTGTACGGCGGCACCTCGTCGGCCGTCATCACGGCCGTACAGGCCCGCCAGATGGGGAAAACAGTCGTCGTCGTATCGCCCGACAAACATCTCGGCGGACTCACCAGCGGCGGGCTCGGCTGGACCGATTCCGGCGACAAAAGCGTCATCGGCGGCCTCGCGCGCGGTTTTTACCACCGCATATGGCAGAAATACGTTCCCGACTCCGCCTGGCGGTGGCAGAGACGCGATGAGTTCGGCAACAAAGGCCAGGGCACGCCCGCCATCGACGGCAACGAACGGACGATGTGGGTCTTCGAGCCGCACGTGGCCGAGGAGGTGTTCGAAGATCTCGTGCGCGAGTTCGAGATCCCCGTGCACCGCGACGAGTGGCTCGACCGCAAGAGCGGCGTCCGCAAAAACGGAAACCGCATCGAGTCCATCACGACGTTGGCCGGCCGCCAGTTCCGCGGGAAAATGTTCATCGACGCCACCTACGAAGGCGACCTGATGGCGGCCGCGGGGGTGACGTACCGCGTGGGCCGCGAGGCCAACGCCGAGTACGGCGAGACCCTCAACGGCGTCCAAATCGCCAACGCCACAAAACACCAGTTCGAGCATTGCGTCGATCCGTACGTCGTGCCTGGCGACCCATCGAGCGGCCTGTTGCCGCGCATCCACGGCGGAAGCCCGGGCGTCGACGGTGAGGCCGACAACCGCGTGCAGGCATACAACTACCGCATGTGCCTGACGACGGCGCCTGAAAACCGCATCCCGTTTCCCAAGCCGGACAACTACGACCCGATCCAGTACGAGTTGCTCGCCCGCGACATTGACGCCGGCTACCGCGGCATGACCGGCAAGTTTGACCTGATTCCCAACAACAAAACCGATACCAACAACTACGGGTCGTTCTCGACGGACAATATCGGCATGAACTACGACTACCCCGAGGCGGACTACGAGCGCCGCCGCGAAATCCTGCGCGAGCACGAGAACTATCAAAAGGGTTATTTCTGGTTCCTGGCCAACGACCCGCGTGTCCCGCAGGACGCGCGCGACAAAATGAGCCCGTACGGCCTCGCCAAGGACGAGTTCCTCGACAACGGCGGGTGGCCGCACCAGATCTACGTCCGCGAGGCGCGGCGGATGGTGGGCGAGTTCGTGATGACCGAGCGGCACCTCCGCCGGCAGAAACCCACGCCGAGGCCCGTCGGCATGGGCTCGTACAACATGGATTCGCACAACGTCCAGCGCTATGTGGCGCGCGACGAGCAGGGCCGGGCCTGCGCGCGAAACGAAGGCGACGTCCAGGTCAGCCCCGGCGGGCCTTATCCAATTGACTACGGCGCACTGCTCCCCAAAGAATCCGAATGCGCCAACCTGCTTGTCCCCGTCTGCGTGTCATGCACGCACATCGCCTACGGCTCGGTGCGGATGGAGCCGGTGTTTATGATCCTCGGCCAATCCGCGGCCACCGCCGCGTCTATCGCCATCGACAACGGCGTTCCCGTGCAGCAGGTCGATTACGAAAAGCTGGCCGAACGACTCATAGCAGACGGCCAGGTGCTGGGGAAGTAGCTTCATCCGTCCGATCAGTTTCGCCAGAAGCAGGCCCTGCTATAGGCGACTACTTCCTCCGCCGTATCACATCCAGAAACACCGCGCCGAGTATCACGCCGCCCTTCACGACGTACTGCAGCGAGAAATGAACCCCCGCCTGGTTGAGTCCCTTGTCGAGGATGCCGATGATGACGGCCCCGATCAGCGTGCCGGGCATTGCCCCGATTCCGCCGCTGAAGCTCGTTCCCCCGACCACCACGGCGGCGATCGCGTTCAGTTCAAACCCCACACCCGACGCCGGTTCCGCCGAATAAAGCTGCGAGGTATGTATCATCCCGGCCACGCCCGCCAGCAGCGAGCACACCACGTACACAATCACCGTCGCCCGCGCCAGCGGGATCCCGCTCAGCCGCGCCGCCTCGCTGTTGCCCCCGATCCCGTACAGGTGCCGGCCGAACCGCGTGAAGTGCAGTACCACCGCCGGGATCGCGAACAGCACCAGCATCACCACCACCGGCACCGGCAACCAGCCGAACAGCCGGCCGTTGCCCAGCGCCAGGAACACCCCGTGCGACTCGTCGATCGCCATCGGCCGCCCTTCGTTGAATCCCAGCGCCGCGCCACGTGCCACCAGCATCGTCGCCAGCGTGATGATGAACGGCGGCATCTTCGTCTTCGCCGCGAAGAAGCCGTTGAAGCCCCCGAACAGCGCCGCAACACCCAGTCCCGCCGCAAGCCCCGCCGGCAACACCCACGCCGCACCTTCCGGCGCGCGCGTAAACACAAAGACCGTCGTCGTCCCCACCAGCGCCACCAGCGCGCCGACCGACAAGTCGATCCCACCGATCAGGATCACCAGCGTCATTCCAAACGCGATGATGGCGTTTACCGAGATCTGCTGCGCGAGGTCAAGCAGGTTGTCCGGCGCCAGCAACGTCGGCACCCACAACCGGAACAGGCAAAGCAGCCCAACCACCGCCGCCACCAGCGGCCCATATTGTTTGCCCGCTCTCAGCAACTCAACACCCCAGCCAATGTTGTCTTTATTGTGGCACAGGCGTCTCACCTGCACATCTTTATGCTACTACGACTTTTTCTGCTGCATATAGGCGTCGGCATTCTCCGCCGCGATCAGCTCGACGCGGATCTTCACGTCTTTCTCGACCGGCTTGCCCTCAAGATGCTCGTACGCCTTTTCCGCGGCCACCTTCCCCATCTCGTATGGAAACTGCGCCGACGTCGAATGAAGTTTCCCTGCCTTGATGGCCGCCACGGCTTCCGCCGACCCGTCCACCGTCACGATGGTCACGTCGGCCAGTTTTCCCGCCGACTCGAGTGCGCTCACCGCGCCCAGCGCGCTCGGATCGTTGATCGGAAACACCGCATTGATCTCCGGGAAACGCCCCAGCAAGTCGCGCATCAGCGGCCGCGCGCCTTCCGCGGTGCCCTGGCCTTCCTGCGTGTCGAGGATCTTCATGTCGGGGTATTTGGCGATCTCTTCTGTGAACCCGGCGACCCGGTCGATGCACGCTTTGTTCACCGACCTGTGCAGGATCACGATGTTCGCGGGCCGCCGCACCTGCGCCAGCGCGCGCGCCGCCAGCCGCCCCGCCTCGACGTTGTCCGACGCCACCTGGCACAACACCAGTTCCGCGTCTTTCACCGGCGCGTCGACCACGATGCACGGCACGCCCTTGTCCCGCGCCTGGATCAGGCTCCCCTTGATGCCTTCCCAGTTCACCGGGTTGATGAACACCGCCGCAACGCCTTTCAGCAGCAGGTCGGAGATATCGTTTTTCTGTTTGAGGCTGTTGAACTGCGAGTCCAGCGTGATCAGCGTGTCCCCGTGCGCCTCGATAACGTCTTTCATCCCGTTGTTCAGGTCCACGAAAAACGGATTGTTCATCGTTTGAAACACTACGCCGAACGACCGCCCTTTCGTCTGGGCTTCCGCGGGCGGTTTCTCCGCCGGCGTGCAGCCAATCACCACGCACGCCGCCACGACGCAGCAGATTATCATTCCGCATAGAACTTTCATGGCGCACCTCCATATATCACCCCGATAGCATGAAGTTTTCCCCCCGGCAAGTCAATTTGAAAGGCCGCGGGTAGCATCGCGGTGGGGTCGCGCTCCCGCGCGACCGTACAAGGCGCGGTTCTTCGACCCGGCGCCTACGTTGAAACGCCACCGTCCCCGGTTCCGATCCCGCCGCTCACTTGCCTCGCTGCAATTTCTCGAGCGCGTCAAGGATCTCGACCCGCGCCTTGTCCGCCGCTGTGGGCAATCCCGCCGGCTTCCACATGAAGAAGTGGTTGGCCTTGACGTCCGTGCCAACCCGCGCCGGCAATTCCTCGAGCAGCCGCGACGCCTGCGCCCGCGCCTCCGCAGAACCCGCGCCCGAATCAACCGCCCTGCGCAGCATCAGCAGGTACTCATAATCTTCGATGCCCTCACGGCACGCCTCGAGATGTTTCCCCGGCGTCACACCCTTCGGGTCGATGAACAGCGGCGTGTACGCGGCCCGCGGCTGCGGGTATTCGTTCCACGACGGCCCGCCCGCCGCGTCCGCGAATGCCCAGAAATACGACGCGCCGGCCCCATACCGCCAGCAATCCCAGCCTTGCAGCCGGCAATACGCGTACGGGTCGAGCAGCCGCATCGGCCCGCTGCACGAATAAAACTCGAGTGCCTGCCCCGCGGGCCGGTTCAGGAACGCGGCCCGGTATGCGTCGTCGCCTTTTAAAAACATGGGGCGGTTCGGGCAGAGCACGTCGCACAACGACAGCATCTCCGTGCTCGCCGCAGCCGCGTCCTTGTGAATCGGGTCTTCCCACACCTTGATGCCCGCGCCCGACGCCCGCATCACCCGAGCCCACGCGGCGATTGTCGCGTCATGCTCGGGCGCGCGCGGCTCATCGACCAGTAGCACCATCAACTGCCCCGGCTCGAGCTTGTTCTCCCTCATCTTGCCCGCCCAGAACTTCGCCCAGTCCGCAACGGCCCGCTCGAACTCCGGCGTTCCCGCGGCCCACTGCTGAAAACGCCCGGCCACTGCCGCAAAGACACAATACCTTCCCGCGCCCGGCCACAGCTCGAGCCAGCCGTCGAAATTGCCCGTGTCCGGCGGCTCGATCATCGCGCCGGTGGCGTCGTGTTTGCCGGACGGCATCGCGGCCGAAGTGGCCCACGGCGAATCCACAAAATGCTCGCGCAAATGCCGGATCAGCGCGGGCTTGTTCTCCGCCGTTACCTCGTAATGGGCCTCAACGTTCGTGTAATCCCAGCCGCCGAAATGCAGCGCCGGCCGATCCGGAAACCTTATCGGGTACACGTGCAGCCGCAGCGGGATCTCGACGTCGTTCACCCGCACCGCGCCCTCGTACACGCCCGGCTCGATGTCGCGCGGATTGAACGTAAGCCATACCTGCCGCACCAGACCCGCATGCATCGAGACGGCGTAGCGGCCGCCTTCCACCGGCGCGGGAAGCAGCGCCGCCGCAACCGGTTTGCCCTCGCGGGTGTCGGTCCACGCCACTTCGCGCACCTCGATGTACGGCGGGTTGTCGCCGCCCGGCAAGCCGGAAATCACCACTTCCACTTTCACGCACGCTTCGGCCGTGGCGATGTTCAACACTGCCGCGCGGTATTCGTTCAGCATCATACTCACTTCAATCGCCGATGACGCCGTATCCGCCGCCGGCTCCGGCAACCCCGGCGTCAACTCCATCGGATCCCACGGCCCCGCCGCCCATAGTTTCAATCCCGTCACGCCTTTCTCGCGCCAAACGCGGGCAAGCGCATCGAATACGCGTGCGTGCAACGCGTTGATCGGCAGAATCGTCTTGAACTCCGGCCCGTACTCGACCGGCAACGCCTCCAACTCGGCCACGACCGCGTCAAGCTGGGCCGCCACTTCCTTACCCGCCCCTTCAGGCAGCCCCGCTGCCGCGGCACGAACTGATTCGACATCCCTCGTAATGCGCCGCTTCACGCCTTCGTGCGTGATCAGGTTTTTCATCCAAGCCGACACATCCGGCTCGCCACGCCCCGGCAGCGGCTCGCTCAGCCACGCGTCCTTACCCTTCAACACCTCAATCTCATCGCAAAAGATAAACGGCTCGCCTTTAACAACCAGCGCCAGTTTCCGCCCGTGCGTTCGCAGCGCGTCCGTCTGGAACTTGTGCGTCGCATAACCCTCCGTGGGCGGTGCTCCCGCGCCGGCGCTCAATGCAACAAGATCGCCGACGTAATGGAACGGGCCGTCGTCGCCGGCAACAAGCAGCGCGATCGATTGCGGCCATTTCACCCCCGCCACGCCCGCCGCCGTGCTCAAACTCACCCCGCCGATCGGCCTGTCCGCGCCAAGGTCCAGCGTAACCACCACGATGGCCCCGCCGCTCCAGCCCACCGTACCCGGCTGCGTCCAGAAATGCCCCGACACGTACTGCCCGTCGGTAAGTTGCGCCGCGTCCCCGGCATCCAGGCAATGCTCATAATTCGGAGCCGGCTCCAGCGTATACGCCGTGTTCAGCGCAATATTCTCCGCCGCCGCCGCCGGCAACGCCGAAATAACCAATGCGGCAACCGCCATTAAAGTAACCCGCTTCATCCCGCGTCTCCCTCTATGTAGTTTCTCCGTACTACTATCCGTCAATTTCCTGCAATTCTTCGCAGAAAATGAACGCCGGCCCCGGATCAAAGCCTGTCATCCTAAGCGACCAAGCCCTGTCGCCAGGGCTTTTTTGTGGCAGAAAACCAAGATCAAAACATGTCATCCAAAGCCCGCCCCAAAGCCTGTCATCCTGAGCCCTGCCAGCCACTGGCTAAGGCTTTTGTTCATGGTCCTTTATGGCAGGGCGTGAGGATCCCCTCGCTCGGAACCAGTGGCGTCCCAAGAGGTCTCGCCAAAACGTGTTCTTAGGAGCCCGTCCAGACACTGGCTATCATTTCTAACTCGGGGCGTTCCAATGGGCGGGCGTGAGGATCCCCTCGGTTGCAACCAGTGGCGTTCCGATCAGTGCTCATTAAGTTCATGCCCGCAACAATACCGGGGGGATTCTGCCGACCGCGGAGACGCGGTCGGACGTCGCGGTGGACTCGGGCTCTTGCATTAAAAGTAGAAGCCATGTGCCAGTGCTCCTCGGAATGACACCTTCGGGTGCCTTTTGGTTGCGGCTACGCCGCGCCGTGTTCTCCGTGGTTTAAGAAAATCGACCACGGAGAACACGGAGAATCAAAATTGTGGTGCAGGCACTTGCCACGGCGTAATTGCGGCAGCAATGAAGCCGGGTCCCGCCTGCACGTGTTAAAACTTCACGGTAACCTCCAGAACATCGCCCTTTTTCAGCACCACGGGCTCCTCCAACTTGACCGCAAGTTTCGACGGCCCTGCCGCGGGCGCCGCCGTTGCGAGTTTCTTGCCGGAGCCGTTGCGCGTGACCGTCACGCCTGTTGGCGCCTTACCCACCGGCGTCTCAAACGCAAGCTGCGCCACCTTCAACTGGCCGCCACGCATCTCGATCCGGTCTGTCTGCCCGGACGGATCCTGTTTCTGCGTAAACAGCCCGTAGCCTTCCGCGGCGGTGAACATCGAGACGTGATCGTCCGGCCGCCAAACCGGCGCAAACCCGATCCGGCCCGCCGGCCCGTCGTACGAAGACCCCTGCGCCGCCAGCAGCAGCGACCACACGCTCATCGCACGCGCATAAAACTTCCCGCATTCCTCGTCGATGAACGGGCTGCCGCTGTAGCCCCACGACGTGTAACTGCCGCCCGTCAGCCCGATCCGCATCCGGCCGTCATACCGGTCGTACGCCGCCTTCACAATCATCAGGCCCTCGTTCATCAGGCCCGCCTGCATCATCGCCGCCGCCGCCGAATACTCCGTCCCGGTCCACACCTCGTCCGCATACAGCGTAAACGGCTGCGGCCGATCCGACTCTCTCGGCCACTGGATCATCTGCAGGCCCGCGTCGTCGTCGTGCACGAACTTGCGCGGCGCCTGCACAATGCCCCGGTAGTTGTCGTGGAAGTTGTAATGGATCAGCGCACGCATCGCCGACTGCACCCGGTCCACCGGATAGATCCAGCCCAGGTCAAGCTGGTTGGCCCACCACTGCCCCAGCACCTGATCAATGCTGCAGCCGTTGGCATAATCATGCTGCGGCGACGCATCCTGGATCTGAATATAGTACTCGCCGTTGTACAGCGTCTCGTTCTGGATTTTCGCACCGGCGTCTGCCACACGGCTGAACCGCCCCTGCGCTTCCGCGTCCCCTTGCAATCCCGCCATCACGGCCGAAGCGCGCAGCGCCGCTACGTACATTGTCCCCAGCCACGACGTGCTCCCGCTGACGTTCACGTCCAGCGTGTTGTGCTGCACGCCCGATAGCGCGCCGTTCTCGTCGGCGTCCCACTGGGTGATCGTGAATTCCATCGCTTTCTTCACGCGTGGCCACTGCGGTTTCAGCCACTCGCCGTCCGCGCTCAACAAATACTCGCGGTATACGGCCAGGATTTCGCCGCACTGCGCGTCCACCGCCTTGATAGACTTCGGCTGGCGGAACGGCAGCGCACCATCCGGCTCCTGCACCGACAGCGCCTCCTCGCGCATCAGCCGCCCTATCTCGGGAAACAGCCGCGCGTGCGACTGCGCGTATTGCCAAACGTGCCCGCAGTTGCCGTGACAGCAGCCTTCCGCCGGGTTGCACCCTTCCCAGCCGCCGAAATACCCGTCCTTGGCCCAGAAACACGTCGGCGACCGCAGCACCGCCATTTGCGAAGTGACCCGGTCAAGCAGGTAGCGAGGGAGGTTCGACGCGTACATCGTGTCGTGATACGCCCGCGTCTCATCAGTCAATTCGGCCAGCCGCTTGCTCACGTCCCGGACAACCGCACACGCGTCCTCGTACCAATTCGCATACATGTTGCCCGTCGGGTTCCACTTCTCCTTGATGTTGCCGTGCGTCACGTTCGGGAAATGCCAGCCCAGCACAAACGTCACCCGTTCCGACTTCCCCGGTGCCACCGTCAGCGAACTCACTACCGCGCCCGCAACAGTCTCCCCGTCCTTGGATGGGCCGGCCGTGCGAGGCCCGCCCGACGCTCCATCCTTCAAGAAGACGTCGTATGCCGCGTCGGGCTGCGGCCAATCCGCCGAACCCGTCGCTTTCCCATTGAGAACCGCCAGCGCCATGTCGCCGTTGCCGGCCGTCTCCTTCGGGCGATCAGCCGTCATATGCAGTGCTTGCCCGTTCTTGATCTTGACTATCCGGTTGACGTTCTTGCCAAACCCCGCGTGGGCTCGCCCATCGATTTCTTTTTTGCCCGCAAAACCAACCGCATTCAACTGCGCCGCCAGCAGATCCACCTCTACCGGCTCGTTTCCCGTATTCGTCACCGTGACGTTCGATATCACGCACGGAATCGCCGAGTCGCGCGCATCCAGCGGCACGAGCGGGTTGAAAACCTCCAGGCTCACCTTCACCGGCAGTTGGCTGTCGATGAAGTCAAACCACCCAAAAGGATACTCGCCCCGGAACTGTAATGTTTCCATACTGGAAAACTTGCCCACGGCGGCCGTCTGCAGCGCCCGCACAACCGGCTCCTGTCCTTTCACCTGCGCCCGCACCGCCATGTAGCTCTCCGGCACGCGCACCCAATTGTAGTTGTTGAAAATCTGCCACACGTGCGGTTCCGCGTTCCCGTTGTAATGGATCACGCCCGTGCCGATCCCACCCACCGGCAGGCTGATCGCGGCCAGATGGTCGCCTTCATAGACGCGCGTCTCGCCACGCGCCGTCAGCGCTAAATCGTTCAGCCGCTCGACCACCTTCGCCGCGTCTTCTTTCCGGCGCTCGTCGATCTTCTTCTGCTTTTCCTCCAGCCGTTGCTCGAGCGCCTCGACCACCGCCACGCGCCGCTCCTTCCATCCCACCGCATCCACCAGCCCCGCAACTTCCTCGGCCGGCAATGGCCGGTCAAAGATGATCAACTCGTCAATCGCGCCCGTGAACTTCTCTTCGCCCGCCGGCGACGACGCCCCTATCATCAGCGGCAGGTTTTTCGCCTCGCGCCGCGGCAGCCCGCCGATACTGGCGCATTGCACCCCGTCAATGTAGATGCGCGTCATAGACGTGTCCGCCGTCGCGCAGAAATGATGCCACTCGCCCGGCTGGATCGGACCCAGCGGCGGGTCTGCCGTCACCAACCCTTGCCCGTTCCACAACGCAACACCGCCGCTCCCTTTCATCACGTGGATGCTGAACCGCGTGTCCGGCGACGACTTCCGTTTCGCCACCATGCATGGGTTGTAGTCTTCGGCTGGGAACGCGTCCACCCGGAAAAAGAACGCCACCGTTGTCTGGTCCACATCAAGCGGCGCCGATTGCTCGACCGTGGCAAAGCCCCCGCCGAATACGGCCGCTCGGCCCACCACGCCTTCGGCGAAAGTCACCGCACCATTGGCCACACCATTCATAGACCCTTTCGAGTCGTTCAAATCCCCGTCCATGCGCCAGTAGCCAATCAACCCCGCCATCTTGCCCGCCGTTTCGGCGAAACCCGGCGCTGGAGGTTCCGCCGAAATAAACGTCAGCATTGCAAACAAAGAAACCATGGGAAAACTCCTCCTGACATGTCTGAACCCGGACCCAAAAACCGCCCTACCCTCATTCCCATTTCGTCCACCCTCTAAACTAGCCGGGTGGATTACCCAATGCAACTTCCCCAAGAAACCTCGAAATCCACAAGTAAAACAAGCGAAAAACGGGGACTGACTCGCTTTTTTCGGCAGTTTGGAAAAAGCGTGTCTGTCCCCGCTTTTCGCAATCAGTCCCCCTTTTTTGCTTTTTCCAGGTAACGTTCGAGGATGGCGGGGATTTGGTCGGTGGTGATGGGTCCGTGGACTTCGTCTTCGATCATGATGACGGGAGCGAGGCCGCATGTGCCGAGGCATCTTGAGCCTTCGAGGGAAAATACGCCGTCGGTGCTGGTTTCGCCGTAGTCGATGCCGAGCTCTTCTTTGAGTTTCTGGGCAACGCGTTCGGCGCTCTTGACGTAGCAGGCGGTGCCGATGCAGACGTGGATGACGAATTTGCCGCGGGGGCGGAGGCGGAAGTAGTGGTAGAAGGTTGCGACTCCCGAGACGCGCGCGGCGGGTACTTGCATGAGCTGTGCGACGGCGTCGATGCGCTCGGGGCTGAGCCAGCCGAATTGGCCCTGCACCATGTGGAGGACCTGGATGAGGTGGCTCTTGGCTTCTGGTCCGCCTCGACGGGCTTCGATAAAGTCGACAATCTCGGGTGAGAGAGCGGCTTTTGATTTGGTTTCGATTTCGGGCCAGTTGTCTTTTTCCAGGGTTTTCATCGTATACCTCGGGGCTCTTTTGCGGAATACTGCGTGTGGAGCAGTTCGTGTGCTTTTCCGGCGCCGGGTTTTCCGAGGAACTTCTCGTAGAGTTCCTTGATCGCGGGGTTCTGGTGTGAGCGGCGCAGTGTTTTTGCGCCGTCGATGGCGTAGAGTGCGGCCGCGCGTTTTCGCAGCAGTTCGGGGTCGAGTACTTTGACGCCTTTGGGGGGGTATGGCTGGCCGCCGCCGCCGATGCAGCCGCCGGGACATGCCATGACCTCGATCACGTGGAATTCTTTTTCGCCGCTGACGACCATGTCGAGCAGGTGCTTGGCGTTTGTGAGGCCGTTTGCGACGCCGATTCGGAGGACTTTTCCGCCAAGTTCGATAAGGGCTTCGCGCACGCCTTCGACGGCTCTGACCTCGGCGAATTCGAGCCTGTCGCCGGGTTTTCCGGTGACGAACTCGGACGCGGTTCGGAGTGTGGCTTCCATGACGCCGCCGGTCGAGCCGAAGATGTCGCCGGCGCCGGTGGCGATGCCGAGGGGCGCGTCGAACTCACCGTCGTCGAAGCGGGTGAAACTCATGCCGTAGCATTCGATCATCCAAATGAGTTCGCGTGTGGTGATGACGGCGTCGGTGTAGGGTTTTCCGTTCGGCATGCGGTGTTCGGGGCGGGCGATTTCGTATTTTTTCGCCACGCACGGCATGACGGCGACGGAGAAAATGTCGTCGGGATCGATCCCGGCCTGTTCGGCGTAGAAGGTCTTGACCATAGTGGACATCATGCTCATGGGCGACTTGCACGTCGAGGCGTTCGGGATCAGGCTCGGGTAGAACTTTTCCATAAAGCTGATCCAGCCGGGCGAGCACGAGGTGATCATGGGAAGCGGCCCTTCGCCGCCCAGCCTGCGGAGAAACTCGCTGGCTTCTTCGAAAATGGTGAGGTCGGCGCCGAGGTCGGTATCGAAGACTTTGTCAAACCCGAGCGTGCGTAGCGCGGAGATCATTTTTCCCGTTGCGGGTGTTCCGGGGGCGAGGCCAAACCCTTCGCCGATCGCGGCGCGGATCGACGGGGCGGTTTGTACGACCACGTGTTTTTGGGGATTGGCGAGTGCGGCCCAGACGGCATCGGTGTTGCTTCGTTCGAGAAACGCGGCGGTCGGGCAGACGTTGATGCACTGCCCGCACTGGATGCAGACCGAGTCGTCCATGTGGGCGAGGTGGGCCGGTGCGACCAGCGTGTTGAACCCACGGTAGTGCTGGCTGAGGTTATAGACACCCTGGACTTCCGCGCAGACGCGGGTGCAGCGGCCGCAGAGGATGCATTTTTCCCCGTTGCGTATGACGGCCCGGCTCGAGGCTTCGAGCGGGATGTGCTTACGCCGGCCTTCCCAGAACCGCTCGCGGACCCCCATGGCGTAGGCGAGGTTTTGGAGCTCGCAGTTCGAGTCGCGCTCACAGGTCTGGCATTCCTTGGGGTGGTTGTCGAGAATGAGCTCGACGATGTCACGCCGGGCCTGGCGGATGTCGGGCGACGCGGTCTGGACGACCATCCCGGGCATGACCGGCGTGCTGCACGATGCCGCGAACGCTTCTGTGCCTTTGACGGCGACGATGCACACGCGGCACGCGCCCGCGAGGCTGAGGTCCGGGTGGTAGCAGAGCCGCGGCACGTGCACGCCGATGGTTTCCGCGGCTTCCATGATGGACGTGCCCGCGGGAACCCTAACTTCCCGGTCGTCTATGGTGAGCGTAATCAGTTTCGCTTCGTTCATGGCTATATCCTGTTGACGGCGTCGAACCGGCACACTTCAAAGCACGCGCCACACTTGATGCACCGTTCCTGGCCAATGACGTGCGGCTCGCGTCGGTTTCCGGAAATGCACGCGACGGGGCACTTCCGTGCGCAGGCGGTGCAGCCGGTGCATTTTTCCGGGTCTATTTCGTAACGGACCAGCGCGGTGCACTTTCGCGCGGGGCATCGTTTCTCGATCACGTGCGCCTCGTACTCGTCTCGGTAGTGGGTGAGCGTGCTGAGCACCGGGTTTGGCGCGGCCCTGCCAAGCCCGCACAAAGACGACCGTTTCACGAGCCGGGCCAGCCGTTCGAGCCGCTCGAGATCTTCGAGCGTGCCGGTCCCCGAGGTGATTCTCTCGAGGATCTCGAGCATCCGGGTGGTGCCTTCGCGGCATGGAGTGCATTTGCCGCAGGACTCGTCCTGGGAGAACGTGATGAAAAACTTCGCGATATCGACCATGCACGCGTCGTCGTCCAAGACAATCATGCCGCCGCTGCCCATGATCGAGCCGGCCTGGGTGAGGGTGTCGAAATCGATGGGCGTGTCTATCCATTTTTCAGGGATGCACCCGCCCGCGGGCCCGCCGGTCTGGATGGCCTTGAGTTTCTTGCCGGCTGCCACGCCGCCGCCGATCTCGTTTACGACCTGGCGGAGGGTGGTGCCCATGGGGACTTCGACAAGGCCCGTATGCCGCACTTTTCCGGCCAGGGCAAACACTTTCGTGCCGCCGCTCTTGTCGCTTCCGATACGGCTGAACCATTCTGCGCCGAAGTTGAGGATGGCGGGGACGTTGGCGAGCGTCTCGACGTTGTTGATGACGGTAGGTTTTCCCCAGAGGCCGCGTTCGGTCGGAAAGGGCGGGCGTATTCTGGGCTGGCCCCGCTCGCCTTCGATCGAGTGGATAAGGGCGGTTTCTTCGCCGCAAACGAACGCGCCCGCCCCAAGCCGGATCTCGAGGTCGAAATCGAAGCCCGAGCCCAGGAGGTCTTTGCCAAGCAGGCCCCACTCGCGGCACGTGTCGATGGCGTGCTGAACCCGCTTGATCGCGAGCGGGTATTCAGCCCGGACATAATAAAACCCGCGGGACGCCCGGATCGCGTAGCCCGCGATCAGCATGCCCTCGAGCACGCTGAACGGGTCGGATTCGAGCATGCTCCGGTCCATGAACGCGCCGGGGTCGCCTTCGTCGGCGTTGCAGATGATAAACCGCTCGGTTTGGGGGCTCTTGATGGCGTGCGCCCATTTGGCGCCGGTTGGGAATCCGCCGCCGCCCCGGCCCCGCAGGCGCGACCGGGTGATTTCGTCGACGACGAAGTTGGGCTCGCCGCGGCCCAAAACTTTCGCGAGCGCCGCGAACCCCATGTAGTTGAGATACTCTTCAATGCTTTCGGGATCGAGTACGCCGCAGTTGCGCAGCGCGATCCGGCTTTGCTTGCTGAAAAAGGCCACGTCCCCGTAGATGTCGAAGAAGCGGCGGGCCAGCAGTTCGTCGCTCACTCGCAGCCCGTCGACCACCCTGCCCGCGAGGATGTGTTCGCGAACGATGGATTCGACGTCTTGTTCGCCGCGGACGAAATACAGGATGTTTTCCGGCAGAAGGAGGATATGGCTGTAGATGCCTTCGACCTTGTGCTGGCACGCGCCGAGGCACGTCACCTCCGAGAACCGGACTTCGTCACGCGCCATCCCGGCCTCGACGAGCTTTTTGGAGAAGATTTCGGGCCAGTCGATCGAGTAGGTGGGACAGCATCGTTCGTTTGCACAGAACAGGATTTCGTGTTGGGCGAGTTTTTCAAAAGGTCCGTCGAGTACGTGTTCGAGGACGAGTTCGCCGTTAAGGACGTGCGATGTGAAAATCTTGTGGACGAGATCGCGGTCAACCCGCTCATATTTCACCGGAATCTGGTTGGGCCTGAATATGCCCACGATCGGTTCCCGGCTGCAACGGCCGGTGCAGCCCGTCTTCCGCAAGATAATGTCGTTGCGGCCGGACGCCGCAATGTGCTTGCGGATCTCGTCGTAAACGGCCAGCGAGCCGGCGGCATGTTCGCAGGTGGCCGAACCCACCTGAATGAACGTTTGCGTACCTTCGCCGGGCCGTTGCGCGCGGGCTTTGGCGCGGGCCAGCAGCCCTTCAAACTTCTCAAAAACAGGGTTTGTCGCACTCATACGCAACCTCGATTACTGTTTTAGGCTCTCGAGGAGTTGGGCCATTTTGGCCCGGGTGTCCCGTATTCTGCACCATCTTTTCCAGGCCACGGCGCGGTCGCCCGCGGGGCCCAGCGAGCCGGGGACAGTCCCGTCCTGGTCGCGGCCGCAGAAGTTGGCGATTTGGGAGGCTTCTTCACCCAGCAGGTTACGCGCTTGTTCGACAGTTTTGGGCGCCCGCCCTTCGCGTTCGGCTTTGCCGGCGGCGTCGCGAAGCACGCAGAGCATCGAGTAGTCCTCGATACCGTCGCGGATGGCTTCCCACCGCTTACTGGGAACGACGCCGTTCCCCTGGTAGATGAGAAGGTACTCGCGGTCGGCGCGGTACCACGGGTCGTCCTTCGAGGTGCAATACGACCAGAACCCGATTCCGGTGAGACCGTAGTGCCACGCCAGCCACGCCTGGCCGCGGTAGTAGCCGAGCGCCGACTGATGCTTGGCGTTATCGTCGCACTCGTAAGTCCAGACTTGCGCGCCGGTGGATTTGATGAATTCGAGCTTGTCCTGGTTTTGCTTGATCAGGTACCCGTTGCGGTTGGGACACCAGATGTCGACATACGGCGCCATAGCCCTAAGTTCTTCCATCGTGCACCGGCCGACGGGGTCCGTGTACATCCGGATTTTCGGATCGGCTTCCCGCGCCAGCTTGCCCATAGCGATATGGATGTCGGAGAGACCCGGGTTGAGCCCGGGTTCGTCGACCGGGTATAGGGCAAATCCGTCGTAGCCGACGCCCAGTTGGGCGAGGTGGGCAACCCATTGGCGGAGGTACTGGACGTGGGCCTTTTTCCACCCGTCCGACGATTGCGGAGCACCTTTCAACGCGCCCTGGTAGCCGCAAAACAGGATCATGCCGTGCGGCGCATACCGTTTGACGTAGTCATCGTGTTCGACGAAGTCGATCGGACCGACAAGGTTTCCCGCGTCATCGCAGGTGGCCTGCGGGAACTGTATCCCGACGAACACGTTTGTGCCGTGGCTGACTTGGTCGTCCAGCGCGGCTTGGGGCTGGTCTTTAAGCACCGAGGTGTGGACGTAGCCCCAGTGGCACAGGCGGAGGGGCTGCTTTTCCGGCAAGTGCGCGTTATATACCTCCACGCCAAAGGTCGCGACGGCCGTGACCGACTCCACATCGAGCGAGCGGAACTTCAGTTCGCCGTCCCAGGAGCCGGGTGTCAGCTCGGTGGCGTCGATAGTCAGCCACACTTGGCGGGCGTCCCAGGGCGGCACAATTATCGCGTTGGCCTCGTTGAGCAGCGGAAGGGCGTCCCAGGCGTAATCGAGCATCTGCGTCGGCACAGGGAGCACCTCACGGGCAGTGACCGCGTGTTTCTGGACATCTCCCTGCTTGAGGGGCTCGACATAGACGCGAAACGCGCGCGGCCGGTCGGAGAAGTTGAAAAGATTAAATGCCGCGGATTCGACTTCCCCGATAAAGGCGTGGATCGATCCGCAGTCGGGTACGCCCAAAACAAGTTCCGTGCGTGGCACAATCCGCACCTGCCCACGCCCGGCAAAGGTGTCTGCCAACTCGTCCGCGCCGCCAAAGGGCGCCCAAGGGTTTGCCGGAAAGGCGGCGACGCTTGACCCGCGCATTACGGCGGCCCTCGCCATTGCGGCCATGGGCACGGCAGCGGCCCGCAATTCGGCGAATTCGTCAGCGAGCGCGGTGCGCTCGCCGCCGCTCATGGCGCCGGCGAGCATGGCATGCTCTTTGAGTTCGGCCAGCCGGGCTTGAATGCGGTAGAGGATGTTCTCGGGTGTGTGTCTTGATTCGATCTGGGGCAGTGCGTCGCGGATCTCGTCGGCGAGTCGGCCCAGATCGGCCAATTCCTTCGTGAAAGGCGTGAGGTAGACCTGGTGGCGGCGCTCGGCGAGCAACTGGCCCGCTTCGGAAACCGTGCACACAAAAGTCAGTGTGACCGGGGCCGCGCCGTCCAGTGTATAGAGCACCCTCGCTTCGATATTGCGCTCGCTCGATGCGAGGTTGCTCCCGGAAAACTTTTCGCCATCGCGCAAAACGGCCAAGTCGACCTCAATGGGGTGGTTTTCCCGATTTTCCACGGCCGCCTTGAACGTGTTGGGCCCGGCGTAGTAGTCGCCGCAATCCAACCAGTGGATATTGACCGGGGGCTTGTGTTCGGGCTGTCCGGGGGAGCCTGTACGCGCCGAGTTGAGGCGGAATTCGGCGACAAGCACGGTCGGATCGGGTTTCTGCTGGGCCCATTGAAATGCCTGCATCTTGCCGGTCGTCACGGGCAACACGACGGCCAACCGTCCATCACCGCCGAAATCGATGACGGTCGGCGTGGCGTTGCTTTCGCCATCAAGGGAGATCGTCTCCTCAAGCAGGCCTTTGGGATCGAAGACGTAAAGTTTCTTGCTGTAGCCGGCCAGGAGAATCTCGATCACGCCGTCGCCGTCGATGTCGGCGATCGTGGGATTGCGGCGTACCCGCTGCTCGACGTCCGCCTCCCATCTGAGGCCGCCGTCCGGCGACAGGCACACGAACTTCCCGCCAAGATCGGCGGCGTAGACTTCCATGACGCCGTCGCGGTCGGCGTCCGCGGCGGCAATGGCGCAGTCAACGTCGCGGCGCATCGGATAAGTCCAGAGCATCTTGCCCTGACTATCCACGGCGGCGATGCCGTTCCCGATGCCGATCAGCAACTCGGGGACGTTATCCTGCCCGGCGAGGTCCACAACAAAGGGGGAGGACCCCGTGGCGCCTTCGTTGGGCAGCCGCCAGAGTTCCTTGCCTTCGTGCGAGATACACAACAACGGCGTATCCATGGCGCCGATAAAGATTTTCATGTAGGACAAATCGACGGCCGGGTACGAGTTCAAGATGCCCGGATGTTTGTACGCCCAAACAAGCTTACCCTCGCCCGTCAGGCACGACAGCGTTTCGCGTGAATCCGTGGCTAACAGTTCAAGCGAATGGTTGCCGTCCAAGTCGGCCGCAACAACAGCCGTTCTCCCCCACTCAACCGGGCCAAGCAGGTTCGTCTGCCACAGAACTGCGCCGTTGCCTCCTTCGAGGCAATAAATCCGCCCCGAGTTAGCCAGCACCACGACTTCCAGTCCCGTCCCGCCCGTCACGTCCGCCAGTGTCGGCGGAATGGATAGTTGCTCTTGCGTATCGTAACGCCAGATTTCCAAACCCTCGCCGTTCAGCGCCAGGATCGATCCCACGGTCGTCA
>DATKVG010000161.1:0-19669 GCA_035530195.1 Bathyarchaeia archaeon
AATCGAAGATCTCGATCTGGCTATCAGGCGCCACGGTCCCGTCCAGGGATGGATCCAAGACGCACCACACGTAGTACGCCCGCGCAAACGGCTCATCGCCCAGGAAGAACCAGACATTCCAGTATTCGTCCTCGTTGCTCACGCCATCGCCGTCAACGTCGCGGGAGGGCCGGAACGGGTCTCCGGGTATCTCGAGATAGGGGCCGCCTCCCACGTACATTTCAACAAACTCTCTCGAATACCAATGGAGAGTCGCCAACGCGGCCATCAGCCGGTCGGCTTCGTGCATGTATCCGCCGTTGTATGGGGCGGTCTTGACGGCGGCGAGGTTGTGCGCATAGGCATGGAGGGCGTCGGCGTGAAGCGGGTGCGCCGGATCGCAGATCACTTCGGCCAGGGGAGCGAGTTCCCAAGCGTCCATGAGACCGTTGTAGTCAACGTCCAGATAATGCCAGTAATCGTATTCGCCGCCGGCCAGCCACTCGCCTTCCGCGTCAATAAGCGGCAGAATGGGACAACACAAGCCCTCGTCGGCGATGGCCCCGACGTCGAGCAACTGGAACGGCTGAATTTCGTCGTCGCTGAGGACGGTCAACGTGTCCGACCAGGCGCCGGGGGTGGCGGCATCAAGCGCCGCTTCCACCACGTGCGTCTCGCCCGGAGAAAGCAGCACCGGCACGTCGATCAAGCCCGTGTAACCAAACGGGCTGCCGGGGATGGCGTTGTAATCGTAGGCGCTGTAGATGGTGCTGATCGTGAGCAGGGTCGCGCCGACGTTGCGAAGCATGAAGGATTGGACGGGGCCGTCGCCGGGGCAAGAGAGAATTTCGACGCTGCGGTCGTACGCCAGTCCGTCGGAGTCTTGGACGGCAAGGTGCGTGCCGTCGAACGACGTGCCGTCCCGCGAGGGGTCGAGCACGACCTCGACGTAGGTCGCCCGCGATTCGCCCGCGTACCGGACATTTAGATATTCCTCGTAGTTGGATGCGCCGTCGCCGTCGGCGTCGGCATCGGCGGCCAGCGGGTCGCCGGGAAGAGACACGTAGCTGCCGTAGCCGTTGGCGTCTTCGACAAGGCCCTCACGCAACGAACCGGAAACCGAGGCCATCGCCCCTATCACATTTTCAGCGGGAAACCCCGGGAAAAGCCGCTGGAATTCGTGCAGGTTGTGCGTGTATGCGCTGAGGGCATCAAGATGAATCGGCTGTGCGGGATCGCACAGGATCTCGGCCAGCACGGCTGCCTCCCAGTTATCGAGGATTCGATTCTCGTCAAATTCGTCAGCGGTTTCCCAGTAGTACTCCAGCACGGCCAGGATGAGTCCCTGCTCGTCGAAAAGGGGCATGATGGGACAATCAAACGCTTCACAGGCCCCGTAATCGGCTGTTCCGGACACGGCAATCGGCAGCAGCGGGTTGTCAACATCGTTACTGACGACCACCAGGGTGTCTTCAAAATAGCCTTCGGAAGGCGGGTAAAAGGTTACTTGTACGGTCAAGTTCTCGCCGGGCCGCACGGCGATGGGAACGTCGCCGGGGAACTGGTACGTGAAGGCATCGCCTGAAGTGTAGAGGGCATAGATTTCGCTGATAACGAGCAACGTACTGCCTGCGTTCCACAACCCGACCTCGCTGTAGGCAAGGTCAAGCGGGCAGGCCGTCATCGGCGCGGGGCCGAACGCGTCCATGTCCGCGGGCGGCAGCACCGTGCCGTCGAGAGCGGGATCGAACACGCACATCACGTAGAACATGCGGCCCACTTCGCCGTTGCCCAGGAGGCTGAGCACGTTGTTGAACTCGTCGCGGTTGTTCAGGCCGTCGCCGTCGGGGTCGCTGTCGGCGCCGAACGGGTTGCCCGGCACGGTCACGTAGGGCCGGGAAAGCCAGAAGTAGGAAACTGTCCACATCTGCATGTCGGGACTGACAGACAGGCCGGCCGCGAGGTAGTAGGCGTACATCCACGTCCACCCCCCGTCTTCGTGATCGAGCATGGCCAGGTTAGAGTCAAAGACGCACAGCGACGCCTGATGCCACGGGTTGGCCGGGTAGCACAATGCTTCCCCAAGCAAGGCAAACTGCCACCAGTCAAGTATGCCGTCCGCGTCGACGTCCAAGCCGTGATAGTCGCCAAATTCCCAAAGGGCGCTTGCGGCATCACCATCGATCAAGCTGGTGGCGGGGCACGGCACGCTGTAACACGTGTGAACGGCTTGGCCCGTGACGGCCAGCATGAGTTCGGGCGAGGTTGGGTCGTTGCTGATCACGACCAACTGGTCTTCATATGTACCTTCGGCCGGCGGATTGAAAAACACCTCAACAACCTGGAATTCCCCCGGGTCGAGGGTTATCGGGCCCAGGCCCGCATACGAAAAGGCGCCGGACCCGCCCGTGCTGTATAGGTCGGTGATAGACAGCAGGGCAAGGCCGGTGTTGGAAATCGTGAAAGATTGGAGTGCATACGTGCCGGGGCAGGTTTGCAGCAGCACCGAAAGATCGTCCGGCTGCCCGGACGAGTCAACGATCTGCAGGGACGGCTGGTCTCCCGCCGTGCAACCGGGATTGAAGACGCACGCAACGAAATTTTCTCGCGTGCCGGCCGCGCCTGTTACGGCAAGAAACTCTTCGTAGTTGGACAGGCCGTCGCTGTCAAGGTCGGAGGTTGCGGCAAGCGGGTCGCCGGATATCAGCACAAACGCGCCGAGGCCGCCAAACGTATCTTGCCACATCTGCTGGAACTCCGGGCTCAACGTTACTCCCCCGGCGATCACATGGCCCCACATGTCGTAAAAGAAAGGTTGTCCCGAGCCGTACGCGGCGGCCTCAACCTCGGCGAGATTAGAAAGATAGACGCTGACGGCCTCCTCGTGGAGCGGATGGCCCGGGTCATCACAAAGCAGATGGGCCAGAGCCGCGATTTCCCAACTGTCGGTGATGCCGTTTTCGTCCACGTCAGACACCTGCCAGTCCCAGGGAATAATCAAAGAGTAGAACTCCGTGCCCTCGATGTCGAAAACGGGCAGGACAGGGCAGTCCAAGCTGGCTTGTGCGTCGGCCGGTGGTTGGAGAAGACTGCAAAGACAGATCAGGGCCGTCAAGATCAACAGCCGCCTGCTGTAGCCATTGAAACCGTGCTTAATGTCTTTGCCAGCTTGATTTGCGTGTGCCGTTAACATAAATCCCCTCGCTCCAAATATGTCTTGCACCGAAACAACACAGACTCGCCGCGGATAAAAGACTCTCCACGTGTCTTATACGATCGTCACGAACGTTTCCGGCAGCCAACCCACTACAGCCGTGCCAACTGCCCCAGGCATAGCGGCAACCGGAAACGCTAGGATCAGATTTACTTCCGCTTGCCCCAAGAGAAACGGCCCGTGCCACGGCCCGTATCAGTCCATTTTGAACATCCATAACACAAGTCGGTTTTTCAGTCAAGATAAATAGAAACCACGGGCAAGAAATTTATTGACGCAACACGACAATTAACGCAGCAACCGCTTTTTTATCAATATATAAGCCACTGTTTACATTAGACCTTATGTAGATATTAATTTGGCGTCTAACGGTCTAAGTCGCGCATCCATTGTTCGTGAAGCTTCTCGATCCGGGCCACGTCGCCCGGATACTGCTCCGCGAGGTTACTGTGCGTTTTCTCCCGTGCCGATTTGCCCGTGGAGGACGTCATGGGGCGTGGGCGCGGCAGCCGATTGAATCACAGGTGCCAGATTTTTGCCATCCCGTCATTAGAAGAAAAAACGAGTAGTTGGCGCCTGCCCCGCCACTTGCCACAAGACTTGGTTCAAGCGCATCATGGGGGTGTTCCTTTGCGACGTTATGAGGTAAAGATGACAGGCGCACGATTCCTTTTGCAGAAACTTGAAACACTGATTCTCATTTTCGTTCCCCTCTTGTCGCTTCAGGCGAACGCTGTGCGCGAAACCCTGTCCCTGAACGGCTCGTGGCAGTTCGTCAAAGTAGAGTCGCTCGACTCGGCGCCGCCCGGCTCCGGATGGAGCACTATCGAAGTCCCCGGCACGGTGCAAGGCCACAACTATGAGCGGGCGTGGTTCCGCCGCTCGTTCAACGCGCCTGAATCCTGGAACGGGAAACGCATCTTGCTCCGGTTCGGCGGCGTGAAATTCGACAGCCGCGTATTCATCAACGACGCCAGAACCGGCGGCTGTTTCAATGGGTACGACGCGTTCGACCTGGACATTACCGATCATGTCCGTTTTGGTGCGGAAAACGACCTACTCGTGGGCGTCCAAGACTGGACCGCCCTGTTTGCCGGCGATAAACTCGCCCTGCCCGCCAAGGCCGACTGGACCGCCCTCCGGCGCATCCCGCGCGACCGCGTCCTTGCGCCGATCGGCGGGCGCTTTGATCTCTACGGGATCTGGGACGACGTGGATCTCGAGGCGGCGCCGCCCGTACACGTAGCCGGCTGCTTTGTCCGGCCGTCAGTGGGCCGGCAGCGGCTGAGCATCGACGCCGCCGTCGCCAATAAGAGTGCGGCAGAGTTTTCCGGCCGCATTGAAGCCCGCATCTATCCGTTCAGCGACCCTGGCGGCGCCGCCCTGCCCACTTCCAGCGCGGCGCCTGTCAAAATCCCGGCAGCCCAGGTCAAGACCATCCGGCTGGAAATCGAGAACCCCGGCTTGAAATTCTGGTGGCCGCACGAGCCCAACCTTTACATCCTCGAGATCCGTGTCGGCGACGATGTTCACCGCGAGCGGTTTGGGTGGCGCGAATTCCGGGCCGAGAACGGCGATTTCTTTCTGAACGGCGTTCAGGTCCATCTGCTGGGGCGGTCCTGGTGGCCTTACGACGTGCCCAACACCGACGAGGCCATTACGGCCAAGATCAAGATGCTCAAGGAAAACCACGTCAATTTCTTCCGCACCCACACGCAGCCGTGGCCCCGCAGATGGTATGAATTGGCCGACGAACTTGGCCTGATGATGATGCCCGAGGCCGCCATATTCACCGACGACGAAACCTACCGCATTGACGACCCCGCGTTCTGGAATCACTACTCCGAACACCTGTCGTCCATGGTGCGCAACCTCAGAAATCACCCGTCCATCGTGATGTGGAGCCTCGAAAACGAGTTCTGCGGCGTTCGCGCAAAACGAAATCCAACCGCCGAAACAAACCTCGCCCGAATGGGCGGGATTGTCAAAGATCTCGATGATACCCGCCCCATCGTGTTTGAATCCGATGGGGACCCCGCAGGCGCCGCCGATGTCATCGGGCTCCACTACCCAAATGAGTTTCCCGAGCGAAGGCTCTGGCCCAACGACGCATTCTGGATGGACTCGCCCAACGGCTCCCGCCGGGATAAAATGTTCTGGCCAACGCCCGAATTCCTCTGGGACCGGTCAAAACCCCTGTACATCGGCGAGTTTCTCTGGGTGCCCGACGAAGCTCCCACCACCGCCTCACTCTTCTTCGGCGACCTCGCCTACACCGACCCCAGGCCCTATCACTTCAAAGCCATCGCCGAGGCCTGGCGAATGCAGATACTCGCCTACCGCCACTACGGCGTCAGCGGATTCGCACCCTGGGGCTACGATTACATCAAGCCCGACGGCGAGCGGCGCCCCGTCCTGCTCGCACAAACCGACATGTTCTGCCCACTGGCCGCGTTCATCCGCGAGCACGATAACCGGTTCTTTGCCGGGGAAACGGTCGCCCGCACCGTTGAACTCTTCAATGACACGACGTCGGCTGCCGCCGCCCGGCTCGTCTGGGAACTCCTCAAAAACAACGAGCCCGTGGCCTCAGGCGAACTCGCCGTCGACCTTCCCGCGGGCGCACACAAAGAACAAATACTGGACCTGCCAATGCCCAGCGTCGCCGGGCGGACCGCGCTCTCGCTCCGGTTGACACTCCTCATGCAGGGCGATGCCCGGTTCCGCCAGGACTGGCCCGTAGACGTCTTCCCCAAACACACCTGGAATCTCCCCGATGTGTCGCTGTTTCTCTACGACCCGCAAGACAGCCTCGCTTCAGACTTCCAGCAGGCAAACGTCAGGTTCACGCCGCTCGATACCCTTGACCAATGGCCCGGCGACGGAATTCTCGTCATCGGCGCCCAGTCTTCGCCCATTCAGCCTGGCGCGCAGACCCCCGTCATTGCTACCCCCGGCAAACAGTTTCAAACCCTCTCCCAAAAAGTCGCCAAAGGCGGCCGCGTCCTGGTGCTCGCACAAACACCCGATACCGCCGGCTGCCTGCCCGTGCGGCTCACCTCGCTGTCGTCCACCATGGCCTTCGCCCAACAGCCCAGCCATCCCGTCCTCGCGGGATTCATGCCCGAAGATTTCCGCTGGTGGCGCGGCGACCACCTCGTCACCCGCTGCGAACCCGCCCGGCCCCCTCGCGGCGGCGCTCAGGCCCTGATCGTCACCGGTTCCGACCAGGGCATAGCGCATGCGCCCCTGCTCGAACTCCCCGACGGCAACGGCTTCTGGCTCGTGTGCCAACTGCTCGTGGCCGAAAAGCTTGACTCCGAGCCCGTCGCCTCACAATTGCTCGAACAGATGCTCACGTACCTTGGCGCGTATAAAGCGCCAACAACAGGCACGGCGTTTGTCGGCACGCCCGCACTGAACGACCGCCTCAACGAATTGGGCCTGAATTTCGAGCGCCTCGCCGACTGGTCCAGCCTGTCCGCGTCCACGACTCGGTTGCTCGTCTTACAGGCAGACGGCGCGACCGTGGCCGAACACGCGGCCCAACTGTTTTCATTTCTTGAACAAGGCGGCAACGTCGTCTTGCACAGGCCGTCAGCAGCCGATTTCCAACAGATCCGAACCAGTCTCAACGTGCCGCTCGAATTCCTGGCCTCCCGCGGCCCAGTCTCGCGCGCCGAAGGCGAGCACCCTTTCATTGAAACTCTCGTGCGCGAAGACTTGCATTGGATCGAAGAACGGCCCGCGTTCAGCCGTGCCGCGCCGCCCCGCGCCGGAGACATGGCCGAGGCCCTATTCGTGTCTGCCGCCAAGGACTCCTCGGCCAAATCCTGCCTTGCCCTCACGTCGCCCCCGGCCCTTGTCAGCGTTCCGGTCGGGAAGGGCTGGCTGGTGGTGAATGCAATCCGTTGGGATGAGCCGGGCGCCAATGCGCTCCGCGCCGGCCGTTTTGCGTGCAGCCTGCTCGCCGCGTTGGGAGGCCGGTTTTGCGTGCCCGCGCCCGTCACCGTCCTTGAAGCCGAAGCCATGCAGCCCAACCCCGGCATCGGCGCATTCACAAGGGCGCAGGACCACGTGTTGATGGGGGCCAACGGTTATGTTGAGCAGGCGGTCAAGATTGCCGAGCCCGGCTCGTACCGCCTCGGACTGCACGCCAAAGGCACTCCCGTCGACGGCGTCTTTTCCATAATGGCCGTACAACTCGACGGCAACGAGTTGGGCCGGGTCGAATGCGCCTCACCGTCCTGGAGCGTGTTTGAACTTCTGGCCGACCTGCCGGCAGGCGACCATGTTTTTCGCTTTGCATTCATCAATGATGCGCGCCGCCCGAACGAGGACAGGAATCTCTGGCTGGACCGCGTCGAAATCGCCCCCGGACCGTAAATCAGCCGCCGGTTTTCCGCTGTTTCCTGGCGCAACCCACCACCCGAATCGCGAACAGCGGGTTCCCGATCAGGTAGCGGCGCCACATGATGCGCGGCTCCAGATAAAGCCGGTGCAGCCACTGCAGGCTGTAACGCCGCATCAGCACCGGCGCCTCTTTCAGCGTCCCGGCAATGATTTTCATCGTGCCCGCGCCAATCGACCACACGATCGATTCCGTGCAAATCGCGCTCGCCAGCTTGCTGATACGCTCCGTCTTCGGACTACCCATCCCCAGAAACACGAAGTCCGCGTTCTTGTGTGCAGCCAGTATCCGCTCATACTCCGCGTCGGTGCAAAAACCCGATGCCGCCTCCAGAATCCGGCAATGCGACGATAGCTGCTCGATGTTGTGCGCCGTCAAGGCCACCTCCCGCTCCGTCACACCCAGAAGAACACCCCGGCTCCCAGGCATCTGGTCGGATTCCAGGAACGCGCGAAACGCTTCCGTCATATTGCAGCGCTCCGGGATCTTTTTCCCGAACAGCGGCGCCGCCATCACGATCCCCATGCCATCCGCCGTTACGATACGCGCCTCGTTCAGCGCCTGCCGCAGCGACACATCTGAAAACGCCAGGTTGTAAATATGGGCGTTCACGCAAAGGATGGTGCGCGGCTGCACCGTCTTGTCGCGCAGCAGCATCCGCACCTCCAACAACAACTGCGGTATGGTGTGCGTCGAACACCTCAAATACCCCATCTCAAACGTGAACGGTTCCATCAGTTTTTCTCGCGCACAGGCTGCATCGTAAACACCGCCTGCCCGGGTTTCGCGCCGGTGCTCCTGGCAACCAGGCCACCCAACTTCAACCAGCCCCGCCTCCCAATCGCCGCCGCGCAAAACCCAAGAAACAGGCTCAGACCCTGCGCCGCAACGCGACCGCAACGCGACCGTTTCTCGAAAACCGGCAATGCGCAGTACGTGAACGGGTCGAACTCGAAGGCGTCGATGATTTCGACACCCGCCGCTGCCGCCCAGTCTTGCACGAGGCGCGTGTCGACCACCCATTCATGGCTGTCGTGCCCGACACGCTCGTTGATCGGCAGCACCGCCACGAGGCAGCCACCCGGCTCGACGCAATCCGTCAGGCGCTTCAGCAATTCCACCGGGGCTTTCACATGTTCCAGCACATGGCTTGCCACCACCACGTTGTAACGGCCTACCAGCAGTGCGTGGTCGCGCCACCCCGCTTCGTCGATAGCCCGCAAATCGACGTGCGGGTATTTCTTCGCGCGCAGACTTCTTGCGACCCGCTCCACGTGCAGCGCGTCCAGTTCCACCCCAAACAACAGCGCCGTCCTGGGGCAATGCCGGAAAAACGTCCCCGCCCCGAACCCATAATCGAAAACCCGCTTCCCCTGGAGATCCACGCCCTGTCGTTCCAGCGCGTGCAATACGCCCAGCACCTTGGCCAGCCGCATGTACGCCAGATGGTACAGCCACGACTGGCGGTTCCGGTATACGTGGTAGTAGGTTTCCTGCCGCGATGCCGTCATGGCGCGCCTTCTCCGCGACGGCCTTTTATCGCTCGTTCATACACGCTCATGAGACGGTCATAGTGCGCATCCTCGGTGTGCTCCCGCATCATCTTCTCCCGCCCCGCCCGGCCCATTTGCCCGCACAACCGGGGGTTCTCCCACATCGTGCGCATCTTTTCCGCAAGATGCGCCGCGTTTCCCGGCTCAAACAGAAGCCCCGTCACCCCGTCTTCCACCAGTTCGGCGATTGCGCCCAGATTCGACGCAACCACCGGAACGCCGTAGCTCATCGCTTCCGCCATCACCAGCCCAAACGTCTCAAACCAGATGCTTGGAAATACCAGAAATCGCGCACCCCGGTACAACGCCTCCACTTCGCTCCGGCTCAATTCGCCAAGAAAATGCACGTTCTTCGGCGCCCTCTTGACGATATCCCGCATCGGCGTCCAGTCGCCCGCAACACGCAATTCGTAGCCCGTCAAACGGGCCGCCGACACCATCGTCTCAATCCCCTTCTCGGAACTCAGCCGGCCCACGTACACAACGTAACCGTTCAACGAGCAATCGACTCCGGCCGCCGGAAGTTCCAGCGAATGCGGAACCGTCGTAATCCGCGCTTCCGGAAAACCCGCCGCTACCAATTTCCGCTTCACAAACGACGCCGGCGTGATGAACTCCGCAACGTTGTCCAGAAAAAGCCGATTCTTCCTGGCGACGGCCGACCGCAACGCATAGGCGAGGCTTTCGAGGCGGTTGCCTCGGCAGTTTTTCAGAACGCACCAATACTCCCTCCCCCCGCAGCACAATTCGCAAACACGGCCGCCGCACACGTGCGTCGCCGAGGGACATGTCAGCCGGTAGTCGTGGCACGTCATCACTACCGGGACTCCCGCCCGCGCGCAATCGCGCAACACCCACGGCGAGAACAGCGGATAGACGTCGTGAATATGCATCACGTCCGGGCGCAGTTCGCGGATGGTTTCTCTTACAAGTCGCCGGCCCGACGCCGAGTAAATACCGCCGATAAACGCCCGTGCCTTCCCCGCAAGCCCGTCGCCCAGCAAACGGCTGTCCCGGGTGAGCAGCATGCTCTCGTGACCGCGTTTCTTCAGCAGTGCCGTCGCCTTCTCCGCCACGATGTCCGCCCCGCCGCGGAACCGGTGCAGGTTGATGAGTTGGATTACCTTCATGGGCCGCGCCTTGCCGCGTACCGGGGCTCATTGCGAAGCTGCAGCCGCGCGTGGTACCGCGGCTGGGAAAACAAGCCCGGCGACACATAATAGAGCGTTTTGCGGGCATACGAAACTGCCCGCAACACCAGGCACCACCGGGTCAGCGACTCCTTGCCGTCGGCCCGCATTCGCGCCCATGCCAGAAGCGGCCCATGTACCAGCAGCGTCTGCCCAAGCCGCGCTACGCTCGCAAGGACCGCCCTGAAAAGGCCCCATTCCCGCACGTCGCGTGAAGCAAACGCCGCACCCAGGCGCGCCGCATGCCAGCGGAAGAAGCTCGCCTCGAGCCGTTCCGCAGGCACCACGTGATGCACGATTGCCTTTGGCGTGTACCAGCACGGGTAACCCTTCGCACGGAACCGCCTGACGTAATCCCAGTCTTCCCACCCGTCGAAAATCGTCTCGTCGAACGCGCCCACGGCGTCCAGCGCCGCCTTCCTGACCAGCGCGTTGCCCGTACACGACGCATAACGGCGCACCATCCTGTGGGCCGTGTCCCCCTCGCCGATCTCGCCAAGACACGCCCGCAGGAACGCGTTTAATCCCGCCGCCTGGTCCGCCGTCAACAGCAAGTCTCTCGGCCCGTCCACCCAGTCAGCCCCCGTCTCATCCGCCGTCGAGTATAAGGCCGAAAGCCAGCTTGGCCCGGTCGTTTGATCCTGGTCGAACCAGGCGATCCAATCGCCGCGCGACTCACGAATGCCCGTGTTGCGCGCGTGCGAGACGCCTTTTCCCTCCGCTTGAACGTATCTGACCGGCGCCGCCGCCGACTTCGCAAATTCCCCTACAAACCGTTCGGTGTTCGCCGAAGGCTCGTCGTCGATGACGAGTATTTCAAACGTAAGCAGGCCGCGCGTCTCCTGGGCCGCCATGCATTCCAGCGCCTGCGCCAAGAAGGCGCCGGGCTTGTATACGCAGACATTGATGCTAACCGTTGGCCGGTTCATGGCCCACCTCGGGTATCCGTTCCGGCTCCGGGATAAATGCCAGCTTCATCACGATGGCCAGCACCACGAACGTCTGCAACTGGGTCGCCAATTG
This sequence comes from Bathyarchaeia archaeon, assembly GCA_035530195.1. Taxonomy (GTDB): domain Bacteria; phylum Hydrogenedentota; class Hydrogenedentia; order Hydrogenedentales; family SLHB01; genus JAPLKX01. Next base: position 11,371 of record DATKVG010000161.1, read on the forward strand.
CACGGAAACAAACGTATTGTGAATGACATAAAGGACGAGCAGCGCCAGGGCCGCGGCATCATCGGCGCTGCCGGAACGCCGACAGCAGGCGTGCAACTGCTTCATCGCAAGGACAAGGATCAACCCGTAGGCAAGCGCTCCGGGAAGCCCCACGCCCAGCAGCAGGTCCAGAAACCCGTTGTGCGTGTGCTGGCTGGTAAACCCGCTCGCGTCCGTTATCGCAAAGGTAAAATTGCGCGTCCAAAACCCGTCGTATCCATAGCCCAGCACCGGCCGGCGCCCCACGAACTTGAGGCACTCCCGCCAGAGCGCGTCCCGCCCCTGCATCTCGTAAACGCTGTCAACCGTCCTGCCGAACAGCAGCGCGTCCTCCGTTGTCGACAACAGCCCCGCGCGCAACGAGGGGAACGCCAGCACGACCGCAGCCGCGGCAATTCCCAGCACCGCCACTTTTCGAAACTGCGGCCGAACCACCCAGCCGTACACCACCAGCGCCGCGAGCGTCGCGCCCGCCGGACCGCGCGATCTTGTCAACAGCATGAACAACAACGCACCTGCCGCCGCGATCAGGTAAAAGCGCCGGTGTTCCTTCGAGCCTCGCGCCAGCGCCAACGCCGCAACCGCCGCCATGCCGCAATGCGCCCCTTGGAAAATCGGATTCATCACCCCGGCAAAACGGTACTCGGAGTCCCACGGCCTGAACGTGCCCAGCACCATTTCCGCCGCCAGGCCCAGCACGATCGTCGCGCATCCCGAAATAAAAGCAAACCGCAGCAGGTCGCGCAACGTCATCCGTTCCGCCGCGGCCAATGCCGCGAGCAGCAGGATTGCCAGGATAACCACCCGCCGCAACGTCAGCGCCCCGTCATAAGACCACAACAGGCTCGCCCACGCCCACGCCACGAAGAAAATCATCAGGCCGGCAATCGGCCCATTGGCCCGGATCGGGTTGCGCCCCCGCCGCAACAGGCTCACTGCCGCAACCGCCCCCAGCACCAGCAGCGCAATCTGCCGCTGCACGTTCCCCGCTTCCGTCAGCTCGACCGACTCCTCGAGCTTGGCCTCGATTGTCTGATCTTTTCGCTCGACATAATGCACGGACATCAGAAAGTCGAAAGAGGCCGCCCCGAATACGATCAGGAGGAAACCGTAGACTACCCAGGGTGGCCGCGCCCGCACCGTGGTTTCATTGGCACGTATGACCGCTCCGTTCATCGCTTTCCCGTTCCCTGCCGCACCGCCGCCCAGTGCATGAGCCGGTCGTACAACTCGCTCGCCGTCCGGTTGTTCCTCACGGCGAACGCGCCCACCCGGCGCAGCAACGGAACCTGTCGCCGGTATTCAATGCACAGGCGTTTCACTTCCTTCAGGTCCTCCTCGATGCTTTGGCAAAACACCTCTCCCCGCCAAAATCGAACCGGCGGGCGTTTCGTGCGTTTTCCCGCGTTCGACCATACTAATTCGCATGCGCGGTCAAAGAAAAGCGCCAACCGCCCGCGGGCCTGATCGAAATCCGGCGCGTGCCACCCCTCGCAGGCTGCAAGCGCCTCGGCTATCTTCTCGCGTAACGGTGAAACCTCGTATACGCAACAGCCCGCCGCGCCAACCGCGTCGAGCACCGCGGGGTTCTTCCTCATCTTGCTCAACGAGAAACTCACCGCCGGCTTCCCGAACGCCAGCGTCACCAGCGCCCCGTGCAGGCTGGTCCCCACGAACAGCGCCGCCTGCCTCAGAATGGCAGCGGTCTCGAGCGACGTCAACGCCGCGCCGACCGTTACGGTCTTGACGCCGCGGCGCGCGAAAATGCCTCTCATAATGCCGCACGCAACCAGGTCGTTCAGGTGATGGCAGATGGGAACGAAAACCACCGGCAGGCCCGCGTGCCGCAGGGTTTCCGCCGCCGCCTCGGCAAACGGCTCGAGTTCCGCACCAAGAAAAAGCGACGCCTGTACCGCGACATACTTCTCCGGCAGCGCAAACCGGCGTTTCAGCTTTTCGAAACTCGCTTCCCATTCCGCGCGGCCCTGCAACTGCGGCGTCAATATGGCCGAATCCGGCACGATCTCGGGCGACATCCCCAGATGCCGCAAGTAGTCGGCCGTAAGTGCGTCCCGGACTCCCGCGAGGGCCGCCACGCCGAGGTATTTGCGGGCAAGATCGTTGTAGGCCGCGTCAAACGGGCCAAGCCCGACGCCGTTCAGGATCAGCGGGCTTCCCCACGCCCGCGCGATCATTGCCGGCAACAGCCAGCATTTCAACGAGTATGGGTAAAGCAGCCGAATCTCCGGATAAGAAAAAAGCACGTGCTCCGTCGACAAAAGCGCGCCGCCCCCAATCATGAAAGCCGGGGAATCCTCCTCGAACGCCTCCCCCAACTCGGAAAAAGCGTAAACGCGCGAGTAGTCGGCCGTGGGCGGGATACGGTTCGTCGGGCTGAATGCCATAACGTCCGCGTTCTCGAGCCGCCGCGAGATCTGCTGCCGTACCACCAGCGGGAAAAGGCAATCCCCGAAATTGGCCGTGTCAAACGTTCCAAACAGCGCCACGCGCCTCTTGGCTGCGGCGCCGGGCGGCGTCTGTTTCCTTCCGTTTTCCGATGCGCGGGTCACGGCCGCTCCGCCCCTTCCTGGCCCGGCAACAGCATGCCGCCGACCCGCGCAAGCCGCTGCCGAAAGCTCGAAAATGAAACCGCCGCCCAACCCGCCATGCCAACAAGCACCACGCCCAGCAGGGTCAACGCTACCGTGATTACGGCGTCGCGCGCGCCGGCCGCCACTATCGCGCCCGATAAGCCGATGCAAAAAAGCGCCGCCGCGAATGGCCAAAAGCAGGACGACGCCGGCAAGTTGTGCCGCCGCGAAAGCCGCCGGACCGGATACCACAACGCGGCCATCTCGCCAAGAACCGAAGACGCCGCCACCCACGCCAGGTCTGCCCGCATCAGCACGGCGATAACCGCGGCCACGACCCCTGTCAACCGGTACGCGTTGGCATACATCAGGCTTTGCGTGTCGCCTTTGGCCATGGCCGAAAGCGAAGGCGCCAGCCGCAGCAGCCGGATCGCCTGGCTTGCCGCCAGCCAGCCCAAGAGCACGCCCGCCGCGCGGTACGGCTCGCCGTACAGAATCACCACCACCGGCTGCCCCGCGATCACCAGCACCGCCCCATACACCGCCGCAATCAGCGAAAATGTCCCTACGCAAAGTCTGTGGCGGCGCAAGAAGTCGCGCGGCTCTTCCTGCGCCCGCGACAGCGCCGGGAGCGTCAGCGTCTGCACAACCTTGAACAGCGAGCCGCTCAGCGTCATCACCAGGCCTGCCGCCACCGAATACAGGCCCAGGTCCGCCATCGTGTACGCGGTGCCAACGAGCAACCGATCCCCCTGCGAAATCGTGAAGAACAACATCCCATTCAGCAACAACGGCCAGCCGAATCCCAGAATCTCAGTCAGGCTTGCCTTGTCCCACGCAAGCTTGTACGGCCGTTCCGCCAACGCGTGGGACGCTACCACCGCCACGACTCCCTGCCCGACCAGTAGCCAAAGCGACGCCGAATAGTCCTGCAACCACGCCGCCACGGGCCATGCCGCCGCCGCCGACAACACCTTCGGAACCAGGCTCGCCGCTATCCCTGGCCGAAACCGCATCGCACGTTCCATGCGGAACACGTCCAGGTGCAAGAAACCCTCGAGTATCGGGACCACCGCCAATACCTGAAACGCCCAACGCGCCTCCGGCACGCCGAACATCGCCGACACCGGCCACGCAAACACCAGAATCAGCCCACCATTGACTAGCCCCCGCACCAATTGCACCGAATGGGCCGTCGCGAGGAGAGCAGCTTCTTCCCCCTTCTTCGATTGCACCATCAGCATGTTCAGCGCCATGTTGCTGATCGTTTGCAGCACCTGCACCGTCAGCGCAAACGTGGCCGCAACGCCGAAATCTTCCGGCCCCAGGATGCGCGCCAGCACCAGGTAACGAACAAAATTCGCCGCAAAACCAAGCGCCTCTCCCAGCGCAAGGTCGCGCGTACCCCGGACTGTCTTCCCGCGATCAACCGTCACTGCTCTTAATTTCTCCACATTCATCACGCTGGAGTATAGGTTCCCGCGCGCAAGCTGTCTACTTCCGAGAATAAAAAAAGGGCCGGACATCGATCGCATCCGGCCTTCACAACTTTTCTTTTAAACAACGGCCCGCGTCACGGCACGTACGGCCCGTCAATCATGCCGATCGGACATCCACGAAGCGTGTCCATGCCATCGCCGCCGGTCGTGTCGACTACGATCACGTACGTGGTTCTGTCGCGCACGCTGTACCGCGGGGCCTCCGGCGTGTCGCTGAAATGGGCGATGTCGCTTCCTCCGCCTCGGATTCCATCGTTGCCCGCGCCGCCCGTCAAATGATTGATGCCGTCCTCGCCGTACAGGATGTCCGCGCCCCCGTTGCCATACAGGACGTCGTTGCCCGGCCCGCCCGTAAGCAGGTCGGCGCCCGCGCCGCCCGTCAGCACGTCGTTGCCGCCGTTGCCGCGAAGCGTCACCGGCCCCGCCGCACCTGACCAGTCAATCGTGTCGTCGCCGTCCCCGCCGACGAACTCTTCAAACCCGCTCGCACCGGTCATCGAAAACGCCCCGTAGCCGTTGGCGAGCACGAGCCGGTCGCCCGTTCCCGCGCCGCCCGCCGTGGTGTCCCCACCGCCCGCGTCTTCCACCACCACCCGGTCGTTGTCGCCGTCCCCGCCGTCCGCGTTATCGTTGCCGGCGCCCGTGTACAACGTGTCTGTCCCCGCGCCGCCGGCAAGCGTATCGTTCCCGTCTTCTCCATAGACGTAATCCTGCCCGTCGCCGCCGGTCAACGTGTCGTTACCCGTGAACCCGCGCAGGATGTCATTGCCCGACCCGCCAGTCAGCGTGTCGTCGCCTCCGTTGCCGCGCATCTCGAGCGCCACCGTCGCGTCCGACCAGTCTACGGAATCGTTGCCGTCGCCGCCGGAGAATTTCTCAAATCCGGCGCAGCCGCTCATGGTGAAAGTGCCGTACCCGTTCGCCAGGAGCAGTTTATCGCCACTGTCCGGGCCTCCATCGTAGACCTGGCTGGTGTTGGCCGGCTGGGCCAGAACGACCAGGTCGGTTCCTGCACCTCCGTAGGATTCGTCGTCACCGCTGCCGGGATACAATATGTCGTTGCCGCCCTCACCGTACAAATGATCGTTGCCGTTGTCGCCGTACAGCCGGTCATTCCCCTCCCCGCCGAACACGTAGTCGTTTCCATTGACGCCGCGCAGGCTGTCGTTGCCGTCAAACCCGAGCATAAGGTCGGCATTAGGCAGGCCCAATTCGTCGTCTTCGTTAATCCCCAGGCCCTCCAACGTATCCGCCCCGTTCGTGCCTGCAATGAGATTGTAGGACACACCCCCGAAAACCAGCGCCAGCGTGCCACCCGGCACGGCTGTGACGCCATCCCGCTCCGGGACCGTGTCCGTAACCGTGACATCGCCGCTGATTTCCAGGGTGTAGGTATACTCGGCGGGAGCGCCGGTAAACGACGGGCATTGGGCTATCCCGACCGTCGTAGCCGCGGTCTGCGCCGGAAGCACCACACTATAGTTAGACGAATACGACGCCCGCAGGGGCCAACTCGTTCCGTTTGCGCCGGTCGCCTCAACGAGCCACGTCTGCTCCCAGACATCGTCCTCGTACATGGTCACCGGCTCCGACGGGTTAGGCTGTATCGTGTAAAAAGGAGAACCCGCCACGTAACCTGGATATCGTATGTCGTCCAACGCGGCATCGCTCCTGTCGCTTGATCCGGTAACCATCCGGAACCGCGCCTTCTTCAGCCCCGAATGGACCGAAAGATCCACCGCCTCACGCCACCACTGATTGGTTTGGTCGCCGGTCACGCTCCACAGGGTCGTCCAGCCGCCCACGCCATCCTCCAACTCAAGGTACAGAGTCCCCATCCCCGTTCCGTACATGTGGTAGTAAAAAGATATTTCGGGCGTGCCGTTGTCGAGGTCCATAACGGGCCCCTCTAAAATCGCCGTCTCGCTCGGGTAGTTGCCAGTGGCTTCGGTGTAAACGTAATATTGGCCGTTGTATGCGGCATCCGGGCCGGTGTTGTTGGTGGGCGTAGCGCCCGTGTAGCGTGTCCAGTCGAAGTTATCCCCGCCAGCATTGATCCACTCGCCGAGTCCTGCTTCGAAATCGGCCCGTTTCTCACCGTAATAGAATGGCACGGGCCCTTTGCCGCTCGTGTTGTCGTAGACAAAGAAGTTCACGTCGTCGGTGTCGTAAAAATCCTCCGACACGCACCAGCTTTCCGGGATGTTCCAGCCGACAATGCACCGGATCTGGTGCTCGCCAGCAATGTTGTCGGGCGTGAACCGAAGAACGTACGTGTAACAGGAGTAGACCTGCGGCACATAAGCTTTCTTCTGCCAAGTTCCTGTGGGGCTGTTCCGGTAGTAGATATAAAGGCGGTCGCCGGTATATGCGTATCCGCAGGAAGCCGATTTTATCTCTACCGTGCAAGCCACCTCGATTTGCTCGTTGAAGTCCACCTCGGTCTTGTCGAGATTGATTTCATAAATGCTCTCGTCACCCCCGTCGCCGTAGCCGCACGAATCGAAGGTGTTGTCGAATGCTTCCGGCGGGCCTGTGGAACAGTCGCCGCCCCATACTTGCGCACCGGTGCGCGGCAACGAGTCCGGTAATGTCAGCGTGCCCGTTATGTCTCCGCAGGAACCGTCCAGGCACTGCACGCCGGTTGTCACGGCGAAGTACTGGCAATTGCCCACCTGGGTTGGCACCGAGACCACGTAAGGCTCCAGCCGTCCTATCGAGCCAAGCGGCGGCAACGACTGGTCGACCGCATAGGTTGCATTGAAAACGAGGATCGGATTATTGCTGTATGCCAGCCGAATGTAGCCGCTTTCGCCCCAACTCGCGCCCCAACTGTTCTTGATAATCCAGTACGAGCCGCTATCGCTGTACCCGACCAGCAAGACGGCATGGTTGGGCTGCGAGACCGAGCACGTATAAACGCCGCCCGTATACGAAGACCAGCCGGTCGCATCGACAATCACTGAAAGCGGCCCGTTCTCGAGCAAGGCTTCCTTGTGGACCGTGGCGGTGTTCAGAATATAACTGTAGTCGGTTACGTAGGCGGCGCCGCCTTGCCAACCGGAACAGAGGTTGCACGGCCACTCCGTGGTGCACGTGCCCGTGCCGCTGTTCCAGTTCTTGCAACCCAGGTAGGGAAAACAGGCCTCATCGGCCACGCCGGGATACTTTATGAAGTCAAGCGCAGTATCGTTCCATCCCCCGTTGCAGTCCCCGACGCATTCACACGAGACCAGATGCTGCTCGCTGAGATCGTAATCGAGGGTCGGATCGTTGCCGTCGATGTTCAACCGCGCTTCAACCGCCGCAATTGCCGAAAAAGCCCAGCAACTGCCGCAGGCCGCCTGATCGCGCACCGGCGTTACCCAATTCTGTCCGCCCGAGTTGCGCCAGTCAAAGGCCGCCGGAGGCGTGCCCAGGGTCGCCGGTGTTACGGCTTCCGCCTTGACGACGGCGCTTGTGGGCGACAGGCCCGTTTTTTTTTCTTTGTAGACGATCCGGGCTGAGGGCTTTTGCTGAAACCCGGCGGGTTGCATGTCCTCGAGGGAATCGCCGTTCATTTCCATCAATTCACGCAGGGGTATTTCTTTCTTGTTCCGACCGCGCGAAACGCACACCGCGTATTCTTCAATATACGCGCCCCGGTTAACGCGCTTGGTCTTGATGTCATACCCGTGACGCGCGGCATACGAGTGTTCCTGCCCCACTTTCCCTTTGTAGAAGTCCCATGCGTCATATTCGATGCCCGGCGCCACGACGCAGATGCCTCTCTCGCCTTCCGCGGTCGAGGCAAGCCGGTATTCGTATCCGAGCTTTTGGCAGTACAACGCCGCTGGATTCGCCATCCCTTTCACCGCCCCCGCCACTTGGCGGCGCGAGTCCGGTGGCGTCTTGTCCGCGCTCGCGGGTCCGGTCGCCTCGGGAGTCCCCTGTATGGCGGCATTGGGAGCGGGTGATTTGCCCGTGTCTGTTGCGTCACCCCCGGCCGCAAGGCACGTCACCGCCGTCAGAAGCACTGTGATCGCTACGGAAGAGGTTCTTAACGGAAGTCGCGGAACGCTGGCGTGATTCATAGTAATCGCCCCTGATCCAAGTAAAATGCCACTTTCTCAACAAATAAGCCGCTATCCCGTTTAGGAAAGCGGTTGTACACTCTCTGGCCGCTTGCCA
>DATKVG010000162.1:0-3542 GCA_035530195.1 Bathyarchaeia archaeon
GACTCGGGCAGATCGTTCGGAAGGTGCAGATAGCCCGGGCCCGGCTCTTTTTCTTTGTCGTAGATCGCCTGCCAAAGCCGGTCCTTGGCCGCATCGACGTTCAGATCGAAGCGCCGCATCGCCTTGCCGGCCACCGGCCGGGCCTTATAGAGACTGGCGTGCATCCGCTCCCGGCCGTAGCCCATCACCGGGATCACGGCCCCTTCCGGGAAGCGCAGGCAGAAATCATAGACCACCGCCGATTCCTCATCTCGCTGATAGCGGCAGTCCACCGCCGCCCGGCTGGCATAATAGCGAACGATTTCATCCTCCTTTGAGACCCATTCGCTGCGGACATATTGTTCGACCAGGTCCCAGTTCTCGGCCTTGCCCGTATGGCCCGTCTCCAGCCGGCCCGCCCACAGCAGCCACTGCTCGTTGCGAAACCCGTACCCCTTGGTGACGACCCAGACGCAGTCGATCTGCACGTCGATGCCGTGACAGATCATCTGCACCTTACGCGGCACGAGGCGATTCTGCATCGAGTACTCCCCCACGTGCTTCTGGAGCTCCGTCAGGCTCGTCGCCCGCTCCCGCTGCTCCCAGGCCTCGGCCATTTGATTGTTCCAGAAATTCCGCAGCGGCAGGATATTGCCCGCCTTGCGGTGCGCGTCGGCGATGACCCACTCGGACGCGAGCTGATCGACCGTCGTGAACATCGGATCGACCAGGACCGCCGGCACGCGCAGCGCCTTATGCGTGGAGTCCTCCCAATCGCCGACGATTTCGCCGTCGGCTCCGATGCTACAGCCTTCGGGGCAGGCCCGGCAGGCTGAGATCGCCGCCTTACGCTCCAATTCCGACCATCGGCCCGCGCAGGCCGGGCAGGTGTAGTGACTATGACGGACCTTGCCCCGGGTATAGTGGGCGGCCGGCAGGAACGTTTTATCCGGATTCTTATCAAGTTTTACGTTCCACCAGCTCGCCTCGTGATACAGGCCGCACCGAGGGCAGCAAATATGGATCGTCCATTTCTGGCAATTCTCGAAATTGATGTCGGCCAGGTCGCCCTTGTTTTTCGGCGAGGTGACATAGAACTGCTTGCTGATCGTCTGATACGTCCGGACCCGGTTATCGAGCAGGCTGATCGCGTCGGTGTCCTCCTTGATATCGGCGACCCATAGCGCCACCTCGTCGCCGCCGATGTAGCGCGACGGATCGTCCGAAAGCGTGATCGGGCTGGTCGGCCAGGCGAGAATCAACTGCATATTGTCCAGGTCCGTCGGCTCGCCGATCAAGAGATTGCGGATGTCCCCGCCCAAGTGGCGCAGGATTCGCGGGCTGCTCTCGAACGCCGGCTTGAGGCGTTTGATTCGTTTTTTGACGACCTTCTCATCGGGCAGTACGATCTTCATCGGCCCCGGGTCCACGTCGATGATGTAGCCCATCCAGCCGCCGAAAATGGTCGATTTGCCCGACTGCGTGCAGGCAAGGACCCAGATCACCCGCGTCGTCAGATCGCACAGCCATTCGATGACGATCCGCCAGTACGGCGTCACGGAGAGCCGCCACGGCCCCTTGATGCGGCTGGATTTTTCCGGCAAGATGTAATACTGCTGCATCCAGTCCAACATGTGCTCTTTTCTTCGCGGCGCCAGGACCTCCAGAACCTCCACCGGCATCGCCATGGGGCGGAAGTAGCGAAGCGCCTCGCTTCGCAGATTTTCGATTTCTGATTTTCGATTTTCGATTTGAATCATTTCTCTGTGATCTCTGTGTCCTCTGTGGCTAATTTATCCGCATCCCTCTGAGGCTTGATTGCCTCGTACAACTCGGTCAGCTTTGTCAGGGCCCGATCCGAGAGCTTCAGTTCCGCCGGCACGTGCTGAAATTTCGCCATCACCTCATCGCCGAACTCCTCCAGCCGGGCGACGATCTCCTCACGCGGCTGGCCGAAGACGCGATTGGCCAGGTCCGCGGCGCCGTGGAAGGCGTTGACGACGTTCTGCATCATCACGACCTGAAAAGCAATCACCGCCTCGCGCTCGATCAATTCGCCGCGGTCCTTCTCGAGCTGCAAGCGCTCGCGTTCCGTCTTGACCGCCTGAAAGGGGTTAAGCGGGCTGACCGCGTCACGACCCCGCACCGCTTGCTTAAGCTTGAAATCTCCCCACCACGGGATCGCCCGATATAGGTCGAACGTGCCGTCGATATTCACCGGCAAGCCCTTTTCTGTGCGCCATTCATGAATCGTCTCCCGCGTCACGTGGAGCAGCTCGGCCGTTTGATTGACCCCGACCCGGCTGAAATTCGCCGCCCCCGGCTCGCCGGTCTCGCGCTGCCGGTCCTGGGCCCATCGCTCCATCAGCTTGATCGCCGCCACGTCGCCCTCGCCCGCCTTTTTTTCCAGCGATTCGCGGTTCTTGATCCAGGCGTTGACTCTCGCCGTCTCCCACAATTCCCGCGCCTCCGCGTCGCCGTCGAGAAAATCCCGCAAATTCTGGGCCGATTCGAACTGGCTAAAGCCCAGGTCCTTCATCCGGCGCGCCGAGTCGTAAATCAACGCCTTCGGCGCCAGCTCCACCAGGTACCGCAGCAGCCGCCCGCGGTCGTAGGCCTTGCGAAGCCGCGGATGCCGCGAGAAGTACTTCGACAAATTCGGCCGAATGCCGCTGGCGGCGTCCGCCTCGGCGAGGTCCTTGTACTCGTAACCCAGACGCTGCGACTCCGCCTCCGTTAGCGGGGACCGCTGAGATTTATGATTTGCGATTTGCGATTTGCGATTTTCTTTTGTCGATGGAGGTTGTGATTCATAGCCCTGAAGCTCCCCCAGTTCCGCAGCGATCAGAGTCTGATTCTCTTTGACCTTCCGCAATAGCGATAGATGCCGCTGCTTGCGGGCAATCGCCGTGATATCCTGTTTGCCTTGAGTCATTTGCCCCGAATCAATTCCGTCTTCTTGCCTGTGAACTCCTCCCACCGCCTGACGATGACATCGCAATAGATCGGATCAATCTCCATGCCGAAACATTTGCGATTGAGCTTCTCGCAGGCGATCAGAGTCGTGCCAACACCGGAAAAAAAGTCAGCAACAATATTTTCAGGCTCCACATATCCTTCAATCAAATCCATCAAAAGTTCTACAGGTTTCTCGCAGCCATGATCTTGCCCTGTCACTGTTCTATATTCCAAGCAAGCCATGCGTGTATCTTTTCGTGGTTTGAACTTTGGTTTACCAAAAACTTGGACCAATTCAAAATCAAACCAAAATCCATCTAAACTCGCACCTGCAAATTGGGAACCCGGTGGCTTGCGCCAAATAAGTGCTCGCCGATAAGGTAAACCAATGATCTCCGCCGCTGCTCGAACTGCTGGTAAATTCCTGTCTGCCATAAAAGTCACAACTACATCTGCAATTCCAGAAGCGTTCGAAACCCATATTTCTGTGAATTTTCTAAAGCCATCATCACCTCCAAATTTGTCCCATTCCTCATCTCTTACGCCAAAAGGCGGGTCAGAAATCATGGCTTGAGCCCTCTGTGCATCCATTAGATAAGCCACAT
>DATKVG010000163.1:0-15961 GCA_035530195.1 Bathyarchaeia archaeon
ACGGTTGCGCCGACCGCCAAAAGAAAACCAATGATGGCAGTGACTTGACCGTACTGCGGCGACTGTGTCCAGAAGAAAGGAGCCAAGCCGATAATAGCCCCGCCGAGGCCGACTCCAACCCCGAAAAAGACCTCAAGAGTAGTGTTTCTTCTCAGTCGTTCCGTCATTACGGCGACACTTTTGTCGGCAGCGTGGAAACGCTCCACATAGGGCTGTAGACTTCCCAAGGCTTCGTCTGCTTGTTCCAGCATATCCAAGAGAAGTCTTTGTACTCCAGAGCTCTTGAGTTCTTCATCCGAAAGCTGTCGCTTAACGTCTCTGAAGGCTGCTCGTCTTCCGGACGCCGGAACACCGCCATCGGAAGGGGGACGCGACGATTCCGCATCCGATGCCTTTTCTTGGTGAAAAGCACCGCTTATCGGAGCCTCACTGGGTATCTCCATTTCAGTTCTCCTCACGACGGGAAAAGAAGCCTCTGTTCTCAATACTTAATCCCGGAAACGTCCAAATATTCATGCGCTATAATCCGCTTTTTCGGTCCCGAAGGGCAGTTCTTGTTCTTCGGGGAATGTGGCTGGGGGTTCGATTCCGATGACTTCGCATTTGTCGGTGTCGCAGAAGATGTCTTGTTCTTCTTTGGTGTTTAGGGAGTGGAAGTCGAGGTGTTTGATTCGTGCGTGAGCGTTTTCGTAGGTTTCCTGTGATATTTCCTGGTAGGGCGCCTGGGGGTAGTTGTGGTCGCGGAGGGGCAGGAAACTGATGGATTTGAGTCTGGTTTCGTAGAGTTCGAGTATGCGTGGGATGTCTTTTGCTTCTTCGGGTTTGAACGTTACGGTTGCGCTGACTTGGTTGTCGGCCCAGTAGAATTGCATTTGAGCGATGTTTTCGACTTGTTCCCAGACGGACACGTCGCTTTTGGAGCGGTCGAAATGTTCGGTCATGACGGGGAAATAGACGACGAGCGTGTTGTCGCCGTACACGGATTCTTCGACGCGGTATCCGGACCTGCGGATGGGATCGATGAGTGGGCTTGTTTTGTCGATGCGGATGGTTCGCATGTAGAACTTGGAATGGGCGTAGTGGATTCCGGGTGTGACGCCGGGGAGGAGCGATACGGTGCCGGATGGTTTGACGCTGGTTTTTTTGATGCTCTCGGGGATACAGAGCCACTGTGCGTAGATTTTGTCGAGTTTGCAGACGTATTTGTAGCCTTCGTCGCACCACCGGAAATGTTCGCGCCTGCCGTGCATTTCGAACGATTCGACGATGCCGGACTGGGAGAGCCCGATCCTGCGGTTACGGAGCATGATGGCGTTGGTTCGTTCGTTGTGTGTGGGGACGAGCGTGACGGTTTTTGCGTAGAGGTATGCGAACTTGAGTGTGCGCTCGTATTCTTTGAAGGTTTCGTGGAGCGACGGGAAGGTCTCGACGAGGTTGCAGATCTCGTAGGATTCGAGGCTCTGTTCGGCGCATGGGTTGGTGCCGGAGATTTTCATGTCGACCCAGGTCTCGCCGTCTTTGAGCCGGCCGTATGCGCGGGCGTTGTCGATCCAGAAATACCCGGGCTCGCCGTTTTTTGCGGTTTGCGTGCCGACGCCGCCGTAGTCCATTCCGATCTGTGCGGACACGCTGTTGTTGGACGCCCACCGCCACGCTTTGAGTTCGGGGGCGTGCAGTTGCGGGTCTTTGAGCGTGAGGTACTCGGTGTCGGCGGGGTCGCCGAGTGCGAGTTCGGCGGTCCTGCGGACGCCGCCGGACACGACGCATTTCCCGATCACGTTCATGAGGTCGGTGATATCGGAGGAGGTAACGCGCCCGCCGATCCGGGTCTCGAGGATCTTGTCGATGTTGGCGACGCTTTCCATGAGGGGCGCGGGCCCGGGCGCGATGCCGCCGAACGTGCGGATGGGCGAACCCATGGGGCGGACTTGGGAGTAGTCGACGGTCGCGGGCCGCGGGCGCAAGCCAACGTAGGAGTCAAGGATGCACCGGACGAGGTCGCACCAGCCTTCTTTCGAGTCTTCGACGACATAGACGTCGGAACCCTGGACGGGCTTGCGGATCTCGACTTTGCCGGCGCCTTTGGTGTCGAACGCGACACCGACGCCGAGCATGGACATGTCCATGAGGAAGCAGAACGGTTCGGAGAAACTGACCTGGAGTTCGTCGGTCGAGACGAATGCGCAGTTGTTGAGCGCGGCGGAACCCCGTTCGTAGATGTAGTCGGTGCCCATCATCCAGAGGCCGCGGCCGGGCGGGAGAAATTTGAAGTCCCACATGAGGCGGAACATTTCCTGTGCGGACCGCTGTGCTTTGTCTTTGTTCCAGGGCAGCTTGAGGCTGAGGCAGTGGTTCCACTGGATGGTGTAGCAGCCTTCGACGACGCGGCAGAGCGTTTCCCAATATTCTTCGGTGCGTCCGTTTGCGGAGGCTTTCGAGTTGCCGCCGACGACCCGGGCGTAGGTTCGTTTGAACGTGACGTAGCCGAGCGGGCCCCATTTGGGCTGGCGGCCGCGGTATTTGGCGATGAAGGAATCGGTGAGCGTGAATTTTTCTCTTATGCGGAACATGGCGGTTCTCCGGAGCAACTTGCGCGAAATATAGGACGGATCGGACGGATCCGACGGATCCGACGGATCCGACGTATGTTGAGCCTAGACTTTTCCATGTTTTGTTTTTACCCAGGGGAGGCCGTCGACGGTTTCGACGGAGTAGTCGGCGAACACGTTGGGATAGCGGTTTCGGACGATTTCGAAGACCATGGCGAACACGGCGCGTATTTCTTCTTCGGCGGCGGGGTCGGTTCTGCGCTCGATGACGTGGCGGAGCGTGCGCAGGTTGGTTGACCAGCCGATGGTGGTGGCGACGCCTTCGGGCGCCACCCTGCGAAACGCCGAGGTGGCTTTTTTCTTGTAGTCGAACTTTTGGCCGGCCTTGTCGATCTGGTAGATATCGGCGAATTCATTTTGGACGGCCTCGAGTTGTTCGAGCGTGCGGACAAATACGGCCATGCCGGCCTCGTTTTCTTCGATCAGCATGGGCAGGTATGCGGAAAACTTGTCGAGCCGGACAAACCGGAGCGATTCCTGGCTGATGGCGACGCCGGCCCTGTGGCGGACCAGTTCGTGGGTGAACACGCGGCTGACGTCGGCAAAGATGAAGTTGAGGGTCGCGTGTTCGAGTACGCTTCCGTGGCCGACCTCGACGATGTGGCTGATGTAGGCGGCGTTACCCTGGCGGGTCCGGGTGACGTTGGGGTTGAGGCCGGGTTCGAACGACCGATAGCAGATGCGGCCGTAGACCTCGCAGATTTTCTCGGCGTCGCTGGGCGCGTCGGAGGTCCAGTCGGGGGCGCCGAGGTGATCGAGGTAGGCGCGCAGGCCGGCCTCGTCCACGCGCGTCTCGCCGATCAAAAACACCGTTGGCTTTACGAACTCCACGATAAAATACCTCGCCGCTCGTTCCGCGCATGGTCCACGGGGACCCCCCTCGGGGGAAGGCGAATTATAGTAGCCTCGGTTCGGATTGTAAAGTGGCCGTGGCGAATGGGGAGCGGCTATGTTGGCGGTCATGGTCGACTTCACCACAAGATATTGTACACGAGAACCTGGCTTGAGACTTCTAAGAGGGGCTTGACGGAGGGGTGCTGATTGCGCTAATCTCCGATTGCACAACGGTTTGTAACGTGCGGGGCCTAGTACGGGTAAGGTGGGTGTCGACCTTTGGATGCGCGGCGGCGGTCGTGCTTAACGGAAGGACTTGCGGGATGCTAGACGAACTTTCAACCATTTTTGAGATTTTCCGGGCGCAGATTATAAATGTGCCATTAAACAATCTGCTCAGTATCCTCTATGCGATTCTGAATGCGATCCTACTGCTATTTACGCCTCTTTTCGGGGGCTGATTGAGGGGAAGGCGCCGGCTCTCAGCGGCGTTTTCCACCCCGCGCCGTCCAAACCACAGGGTGCAACCGAAGAAATGACCCCCTACGGCTCGCACGTCAGCGCGACGTCGATCAGGTGGAGCAACTCTTCAAACACCATCCGGCGGTTGGCGTCCGCCTCATAAAAGCCGGCCACTTTCTTTCGTGCGGCCGCGACGTCGCCGCATGCCTTCCCCCGCGCAATCAGCGTTTTGTACGGTTCCGGCATGGGCCCCCAGTTGCCGCACTCGACAAACGTGTCGTTGAGGAAAATGAATTTCGGGATAGCTTCCCCGCCGTTGGTGAGGAACCGGGCGAACACGTCCGGCCATTGCTCCCGCGAGATGTAGCGGACGTGCAGCTTGTCCGCACCGGCCGCGATCGCCTCGAGCACCGGCACGTGCCGGACCACGTCTCCGCACCAGTCTTCCGCAATGGCCACCACATGCACCGGCCGCGGAAACACCCACGTCCCTTGCGTATCGAACCGCAGCGTGTTTCGGGCCAGTTCCATCGCGTCGCAATTCTCACGCGACTCCCCTGCGGCCAGCCAGTCCGCGAAGGTTTTGCCGGAGTTGAAAACGTTTTCCCAATCAATCACGGGCAGAATCGGCGGGCGCGGCATCGGCGTTTTCTCCTTCAACAACAGGCCTTGAAGCTGTAAACGTAGAGGAACCAAAAAAAACCTGTCGGAGAAGCTCAAAAACCTCTACACAGACAGCAGCTCCTTCAGCGGCATTAATTCCTTTGTCTGGAGCGCGTAGTGATAGTCCCCCGCAATCTTGTAGTGGGTATAGGAGCCGTCCTCCTCAAAAAGCGTGAGCACGCCGGGCAGGCGGACAAGGTAAACATGCGCAAGATCTGATGGCGAAGTGCTGACGGGAACGATTATTTCGCCCAATCGTGCGTTATTCCACTGAAAGAGGTGCGGAACACTAATCTCAACGAGCCAAAACGGTGCATCTCCAAGATCGCTTTCGATGATGCGGCACAATTCGGGGCTGGCAAGTTGACACAGGAACTCGAGATACCTTTGGGGCGTGCAAGGGACGGTCCTTAATACGTAGCTGGGAATTGTCATTTGACCCATGTCGTCTTTATGAGACTCTACGTGTCGCTTGACTTCGAAAAACCATGGATTAGTCTCCTCTGAGACCGGCGCAGCATTCGAGTGCAGAATCGCGTTGAGGAACGGACTGGAAGTTTCCCCGCCACGGTTTAATATACTCTGAGCCGCGAGTTGAGCTTGCTGAGGATAAACTCTCCCCGCCCACCCAAAACGTGGAATTATGACACCAGGCGACCTGTCAATGAGTGCATGCCAAGGCAAGGTGCAGTAGGGGCCGGATGCCTCATCTTGGATCACAAGTTCTTCCGCCCAAAGATGGCTGGGATGGTGTTGATATGGCGTTCCGAGATATCTAGGCCATTCACAGTGAGAAAGCTTTCCCTTGTGATACTGCCATAGCCCTGCTTCGAACGTGTGGCCAACGACGGCCATGGCGTGTCCCATTTCTTTCATGGGCTTGCCACTCAAATAGACATTGTAAAAATTAATGACCGATGGCAATGCAGATTCCACTGTGTGGTACGCTTCGGCTATGACTTCATTCGGTCGTCCATAATCCGCCGAGTTAATTGCCTCTGCGGTACAACGAAGAGGCTTGTTAAGCAATTCGTCTAGGATCAGCAGGGCCTCCTCGGGAGTCAAACCGTCTTTCACTTTCCTCTCAAGATAATCTATGCCCACGATCTCATTCATTTTCTCATACGTCGCAGGGCACTCCAGATTGAGGGAAGAATAGATGTTCTTGAGGCAAACCATCAGGGCTGTGTGGTAACAGCAACTAACGAAGGTATCTTGCTGTGCAAAGTAGCTTCCGACAACGGGAAACCAGAGGTCGTGTATACATCCTGTGTACATTGGGCTGCTGTGAATGTATTTGTTGGGAGACTCCAGATTGTCGGAGGCAATGACTGCTGCATGTACATGGGAGCTCTGAGGCCTTCTTTCCGCGTAATCTGTATAGAGATACAAGAACCCAAGACACTTCAAATCTGATGCAGGATCTTTGAACAACTGCCGGAACGAGTGCCAGTCTCTCTCCCAGTTGTGTAACGCTTCTTCCCTTGTTTGGGCTCCGATTGGCTGGTGGCGTTTTGATTTGAAGAAAGTGAGCCGCAACACGCGGCGCCGGTGATCTGGAAGCCGTGATATTGTCTGAGCAATGTCGATTTGGCGGAGGCAGCGCTCATTCGGCCGCAACTCTTCTTCTACCATGAAGGAGCACTGCTGCATGCGCATGAGGGAGAAGATGTGGCGGAGTGAGGCAGGCGGGTTTTCCTGTTCGGTGATTTCGCGGGCATAACGGAAGAAGCCGAAGCCAGCTCGGGAAGGTTTCTCAGTTAGGAAGACACAGAGCCGTTGTGTCTCGCTCAATCTACTCACCTAGAGGCACGGAGAGAAGAGCCTGGAATATCAACGGGAAGGGCTATCATAAGCAGGCTTGCATTGGCCAAACCGTCTCGTGTCTTTACTTGAGCCCTCGACGATCTTTTTCATTTCTTCCGAGACTTGGCGAGCTTCCGGCCAAATCTTAGAGATGGGAACCCCTGGGGTCCGGCGGGGGGGGTCTTTCTTCGAAGCCGCTGCCATTTTTTCCCGCTTGGAGGAATCGCTCACATGCCTGCCCATGCGGTGCTTTCCTTTCAAAGGACTCTCATATTAACAAAACTACCTGCCTTAAACAAAACAACACGCCTGATAGTCACAATCCAAGCGTGTAACGGTATTCCGGTAAAGCGTCTCAGTCTACACGAGGGCATTTAGGACCCCCATCGTCTCAAGGGCTTGATAGCACAATATCCCGTGCCTGTCAAGAAGAAAACCACAATATCTTGTTGCCCCTCACCGCCTTTTGTGGCTTTTGCAGAGGGCTTGGTCGAGGTCTTTGATGAGGTCTTCGGGTTCCTCGATGCCGACGGAGAGCCGCAGCAGCGTGTCCGTGATGCCCAGCGCATATCGTTCTTTCCGCGAGAGGTCGTAGTAGCTGACAATGGCGGGGTGGGTGATGAGCGTCTCGACGCCGCCAAGGCTGGGTGCAATGAAACACAGCTTGAGCCCGTCCAGGAACCTCTTGGCTTGGGGCAGGCCGCCCTTGATGTCGAACGACACCACACCGCCGAACCCGGTCATCTGCTCTTTGGCAATCTCGTAATGCGGGTGGCTCTCGAGTCCGGGGTAGTAGACACGCTGGACGCACGGATGGCCCTCGAGGAACCGCGCCACTTCCATTGCCGTCTGGTTGTGGCGAGCCATCCGGAGCGGGAACGTTTTCATCCCGCGCAACAGCAGGTAACAGCAGTGCGGATCGATCACGCCACCCACCGCTTTGTGCAGCGATCGGATCTCATCGATCAATTGCACGGACCCGAGCACCGCTCCCGCAAGGATGTCGTTGTGCCCCGCAATGTATTTCGTGCAACTGTGCATGACAAGATCAATCCCGAACTCCAGCGGCCGCTGGTTGAGCGGCGTGCTGAACGTGCTGTCGATCAGCGTCAGAACGTTATGCTTCTTCGCGATCTTCACCAGCCGCGGCAAGTCGAAAATGTTCAGGTAAGGATTTGTTGGCGACTCGCTGAAGATGAAGCGGGTCCGTTTGTTGATGGCTTTTTCCAGCGCGACATAATCGCCAAACGGCACCACCGTACACCTCACCCCGAACCGCTGGAGGTAGCTGCTGCAAAACTCCAGCGTCTTTTTATACGCGTCGTCCGTAATCACGATGTTGTCCCCGCTGCGGATCAGCGCCAGGATCGTCGTGACGATCGCACTCATCCCCGAGCCGAACACGACACAATCTTCGCTGCCTTCCAACGAAGCCAGGCGCCGTTCCGCCACCTGATCGGTTGGGTTGCCGTACCGGCCGTATTCAAACCGGGCCTTGCCGTGCTTCGTGTAAGCCTCGATCTCTTTGCTGTCCTTGAACACAAACGTCGAGGTCTGGACGATCGGCGTCGTGATGCTGTCGGCGTAACGGGTCCGATCTTCCCCCGCATGGATCGACTTGGTCGAAAACCCGGCCCAATCAAGCCGGTCAGGCATGGTCTCTTTCTTTTTCATGCAAAATCCTTTCGCGCGTCAACACTCCGGCCGGCAAAAAAGAAAACCGCCCCCGGATATTCGCCGCCCAGTATACAACATAAACAGCCGGGGGTGAAGTCGCCGTTTTGAAACTGGGCCTAGCAGCCCGTGGCAAAAGCCGTCACGGGCTGCTAGAGCGGCTGGTCGTTCAGCCGGAGGTCCCCCGCCGAGTCCGCCAGCAGAAACCTCAAAAACCAGTCCCCCCGATTGTTGATGACTTTCACAACGATCCGGTTCCAACCTTCCCGCAGCCCTATCGGCACGTATACAAAACCGCCGGGAGCGCCAAACGCCTGCGCCGATTCCGCCAGTTCGCCGTTCACATAGACCTGCGCAAAATTGTCCGCATACACCACGGCGTGCGTGAGCCTTTCGCTCGGGCTGAACACGGCGCACGCGCTGTATGCCGCGGCAAGGTCGGCCGTACCCAGGATGGCATTGTGGTTCAATAAACCGTTGCCGCACGAGGCGCCCGCCTTCCATCCCACGCCGCCTTCATACGTCCGCCCTCGCTCAAACCCGTCTTCCGGGCCGAATCGCTTTAAAAAGTTTCGATTCGCGCCCGCGGGGTCGCCGGGCAGCTTCGAGGTATCTATCGGCCCGACTGGAAACGGCCCCGCCACCTGCCAGCGCGGTACGTCGCGCCACGCACGTTGTGGATAAAGCGGCGCTACATCCACCCGCGCCATCCGCGCCGGTTCCGCCTCGAGCCAGTTCCCTTTGTAAAGCACGGAGTGGCGGATGTGCGGCGGCGTGGCCAACCGCCCGGCGGGAACGCGGAACTGGAGCGGAACCGTCCGCGACTGGCCCGGCGCCAACGCCGCCTCAACCACCGCGGGCGACTCGCACATCCAGCCGCTGGCCTCGATCGCGTCGATCTCCACGCGCACCGTGATCGGCTGGTCGACCGAATTGGTCAGGGCCATTTTCCCTTTTACACAAACCTCCGGCGAGCCGAGACCTTCGGGCATGTCGGCGTCAAGCGTGACGGTTTGGTGGTTAATCGCGCGCCGGAACCACGCGGGGGCTGTTTCCGGCGTCCAGATTCCGCCTGCCGGCTCGATGACGGCATAGGAAACGCCGCTTTCCCCGACCCTCACGTGCGCAAATGCCTGGAAGCAGCCGATCTCTTTCACGTCACTCAGGTCGATCCCGCCGCCCGTCGCATTTTGTATCACCAGCAGGTTATTGCCGCGCTTCTCGGCGCACAGGTAATGCTCATGTCCCGCGATGGCCGTGTACGGGCGCCCACCCAGCGCTGTTTCCAGCCGCGCCCAGTCCTTCACAAAGCGCGGGTCCGCCCACATCGGCTTATGAAAAAACACGAACGTATGCCGCACCCCCGCCTGCGTGCGCAGCGTATCCTCCGCAAACACCACCATCTTTTCCCACACCGGCCCGCGCCCGTCGAACCGCTCCTCTTCGGTGTTCAGCACCAGGAACAAGCAGTCGCGGTACGTAAACTGGAAATACGTCGCGCCCAAATCGTCTGTCCAAAACTTGTGACACTCTGTGTTGGCAATATCGTGGTTGCCCGGGATCAGGATCAGTGGCGCCCGAAGCCGACGCCCATGTTCCAGATATTCCGCCCATTCCGTGTTCCATTGCGCCCGCTCTTCCATATGGCCTGGAATATGGTCGCCCGTCGTGATGACAAAATCCGGCGCAAGCAGGTTGATGCTGTCCACGGCTCGGTCGTAAATGGGCCACTTGCCTTCGCCGCCGCTGGTCTTGTCGCCGAGGATGGCGAAACTGAACGCGCCGCCGTCCGTCCGCAGCGGCCCTCCCACTATCGGCATGCGCTCCGACGAAAGGTCCCGTTCCTGCCCCCCTGCCGGGCACAACGCAAACAGCACCGCCGCCACGATCACCGCAAGAACCCTGTTCCGCATGCCGACCTCCTTGTTCTCCGCACGCATTATAGCGCGCATCTTCAGCGCGGCAAGATTAATTGGGTTCTGTGTCTGGTTTTGTAGAACCAGCGGCGGCACTGCTGGTATATTGGCGTTGGTAGGATTTTTGGTTGTGAGGATTGGCTGATGAGACGTAAGTATTTTTGCGCGATCTGCGCGTGGGTCTACGACCCCGCGCTTGGCGACCCCGGCGGCAACGTCAAACCCGGCACAGCCTGGTCGGACGTGCCCGACGATTGGGTGTGCCCGTTGTGCGGGGTTGGTAAAGAACGGTTCTTCGTAATGTCCTGAACCAAACGGTTCAGCGGACCGCTTGTCCCACATAACACTCGGAACCTCGATGCGTCCAGACTCTCATTGCGCGCCTATGAATAGGCGGGCTCAGTTCGCCCAGCACGTATTCTGCACCTGTTCAAACCGCCACCCGGCTGCGCCGGAGCGTCCAGCCAATGCCTGAGACATCCGGCAAGGGTTTGAGCATTGTCATCGTCGGGGCGTCGGGCGATCTCGCCCGCAAAAAGGTCATCCCCGCCCTGTTTGCCCTGTTTTGCCAGGGCTACCTGCCCGAGCCGTTCTGTATCATCGGTTTTGCGCGCAGCGCCTGGACCGACGACGAGTTCCAACGAAAGATCGAGCCTCACCTCACATGCCGCTACGTTCCCGGCGAACAATGCGCGGACAAAATGCGCCAATTCCTTGGAAGATGCCACTACGTCTCCGGCCAATATGCGTCGGTCGACAGCTATCTTGAACTTTTCCAGTGCATGCGCCGGGTCGAGTGCGCCCCGCAGTCCGACCGGATCTTTTACATGTCGGTCCCGCCGTTCCTGTTTCTCGAAGTTGCCCGCGCCATGGGAAACGCCGGGCTGCTGACCTGCGGCGAGCAGACTCCCTGGTCGCGCGTCGTCATCGAAAAACCGTTTGGCCGCGACCGCGCGTCCTCCGATGAGCTGGTCGCGAACGTCGAACAGGTCTTCTCCGAAGATCAGACTTACCGTATCGACCATTACCTCGGCAAAGAAGTCATCCAGAACCTGTTGGTGCTGCGGTTCGCCAACCTGGTGTTCGAACCCATCTGGAACTCGACATTCATCCAGAGCGTCCGAATCTCGTGGAAGGAAGACCTCGGCGTCGGCGATCGCGGCGGCTATTTCAACGAATACGGCGTCATTCGCGACGTAATCCAGAACCATCTTGCGCAGATCCTCGCACTCGTCGCCATGGAACCGCCCGCATCGTTCCGATCTCAAGAGGTAAGCGCCGCAAAAACCGACGTCCTCAAAACCGTGGCGCCCGCGGATCCCGCCGCCTGGACCGTCGGCCAATACGACGGCTATCTCGGCGAGCCGGGCATTCCCAAAGACTCGATCACCCCCACATTCGCCGCCGGCACTTTGCACATCCACAACGACCGATGGAAAGGCGTCCCGTTCTTCATCGACGCCGGCAAAGGACTCGACGAGCGCGTGACGGAAATCCGCATCCGGTTCCGCCACACCCAGTGCTGCGGGGCTGTCGAGGAAGTCGCAGGCCCATTGCCGCCCAACGAACTCGTGATCCGGGTCCAGCCGGATGAACTGATCCGCCTCGGGATCGTCAACAAGGCGCCGGGCCTCGAAATGAAACTTGTCCAGACCTGGCTCAACCTGGCCTACAAGTCCGCGTTCGAGACCCCGATACCCGAGGCGTATGAGTGCCTACTGCTCGACATCATGCAAGGCGACCGCAGCCTATTCATCACCCGCGAAGAGCTCGCCGCCGCATGGGACATCTTCACGCCGCTCCTGCACGACCTCGAGGCGCGAAAAGTTGCGCCCGCCGTCTATCCTTTCGGAACACGTGGCGCAGGTTCGCCGCACGCCCCAATGGAGGAACAATGAAAGTCACCCGATTCACCAGCTTCGACGCCCTGTCGGTCGCCGCGGCGGCCCTGCTCATGCGCCACCTCCAGGACGAGAACAACAAACCGGTCGGCGTCATGCTTTCCGGCGGCAAAACGCCCATCGCCGCATACAGGACCGTCCAGCGCGCCGGCATCCGCGCCTCCGAATCGCTGCATATCCTGTTCAGCGACGAAAGAATGACGCCCCCCGACTCCCGCGAAAGCAACTTCGGCAACGCGTCCGGCATGATTACGGCCCTCAAGATCCCCAAGCCCCGCGTGTTGCGCGTCCACACCGAATTAAAGCTCGAGGCCGCCGCCGAACGGTACGACCGCGATCTCGCCGCGTTTTTCAAGCGCGGCGGTCGAATCGGCCTCGGCCTGCTCGGCCTCGGCGCCGACGGCCACACCGCATCCATGTTCACCATGGAAGATGTCCAAGCCCCCGCCCGCAAAGGCGAATTAAGGTACGCCCGAGCCGTTCAGCGATTCAACGGCTACGACCGCGTCACCGTCACCTCACACGTACTGGAACGAATCGAGCGCGCCGTTTTTCTCGTCTCCGGCCCCGAAAAACAAGCCATCGTCGCCCGCCTCCTCCAGTCGCCCGAGACCCTACCCGCCGGCGCCGCAGTTTCCAAGACGCCCCGGGTTGAACTCTGGATGGCCGTGTAAGTTGTTTTTTTCAATCGGCCCATTTGTCCCATTATTTCCGCTGCAGCGCCAGATCGGCGGTGCGGGCCTGCAAAGTCTGGCCATTTCTGGCGTAGACCAGCGCGTGTTTGATGCGGATGGCCGGCAACTTGTCCGCGACGTTCTCCGCTCGCCAGGGTATGGTTGCGAGTTGGGCGGCGCCGGCGAGAGATTCGGCGTTCAGCACGGCCATGAGCAGTTCGCCCGATTGCAGCAGCCGGATGACCGGCCGGCCGCGTTGTGGTCCCGCCGCCAACTCGCTTGGCCATTGCACACTGTTGGGCGGATCCGGCGCCAACACCAGCGTCACGTTTTCCAAGACCGCCTCCGCCGGTTTTTCCAGCCGCACAACAAATCTCCCCTCATAGGTCGAGTCCTCAACGTGCGTCTGGTCGACCGATTCGAGCGCAAGCCGGACCGTGCTGCGCGGCGTGTACAAGAAACCGCGGGGAAGCGCACCCTGCAGGTCCCCCGATCGGGTTTGGATTCGCACCGGCGCCTGGCCGCCGCGCGGATCGCTGAACGCCGGCGTCTCCGCGATCAGTTCCGTGGTGTCGACCACTCGGACGCTCGGCGACGACCGATCGGCAAACCATACCGCGGTGTCGGCGGGCAGATTCCGGCCCGAGATGATGACGGTTGTGCCGCCTTCGGCGGGGCCTTGCGCTGGATTGACGGCATGCAACGCCGGGGCGCCGGCAGGCGGGGCGGGGGATTCGTCCGCGCCGTCCTGGACGCCATCGCCGTCCGAATCGGAATTGAGCGGATCGGTTTCTCCATCGTCCAGCAGGCCGTTGAGGTTGGTGTCCTCAACACCGTCAGGAAGGCCGTCCCAGTCGGAGTCCCTTTCGAGGAAATTGGTTTCATTGGCCTCGGTGATACCGTTTCCGTTGGCGTCCTCGAGGTCGTCTGGCAACCCGTCGCTGTCCATGTCCTGGTTTTCGAGGTATTTGTCGGCGCCGGCCAGCCAGCGGAACAGGTCGCTGGCAAACAGGCGTCCTTCCCGGGTGGCAATCACCGCCGTCTCGAGGACCGATTGGGAAGCGAGCGCGGCGACCCGGCCTCTGCCGTAGGTGCGCGTCATGAACACGCACGAGTTGCCGGGATCAGATTGGTTTCCGGGCACTCGGACCGCACCGGGGTCGTCGGTGTAGATGCCGCAGCCGTTGGCGATCTTGACTTGCGGCCAGTGGCGCGTCAGCCAATGGCCTCCGGCGACGAGGAACGTGCCTTCCACAAGGACTTCCGCATTGATTTGGATACCGGCCGGCGCCAGCCACTGCGACAACTCCCGTTCGGCCCCATCCGCCAGATGTCCGCCCAGAAACAGGACCGCACCGCCGCTCTGGATATAGTCGAGAACGGCGCGGCGCGCAATCAGACCCCGCGCCGCCGCTTCCGCGCTCAACACGACCACCGCGTACGCGTCCAGCGGTTCCTGCACGTTTCCGGCGATTTCCTTGTGGGAGACGTAATGCGGAGGCCCCGCCAAGATCTCGGCCAGCGCGCGCAACCCCCTCGGGTCGCTCTCGTCGCGAAACGACCCCGCGTCGCCGTCACCCCAGACCCACAAGACCCGCTGGACCTCCATCGACTCTTCCGGCAGCAGGCGCACTTCCACTGTGATCTCGGTTCCTTCCTCCGGCAGGTCCCGCGGTGACGGGGCCAATTGCACATGCAGCAGGCCCTGCTCGATCGCCCCAGGCCTGTACCACACGGGGTCTACGCCCATATACACGACGCCCGGCCCCATTCCGCTGGTCGGATGTATAACCAGCCAAGGCGCCAAGTTCCGGTCGTACTCGATCAACCACCTGCCGGCGGTCGGTGGCGGCTGAATCGGCAGCGCTTTCACCTCCTGCCCCACGGCCTCGCCCCGGAATGCAACCGATTGCGGCAATACGAGCCGGCCCGTCTTCGCGGCGGCTGAATTCGCCCACGCCCCATCCGGCACGAACGCCGCGTCCATGACGTGGCCCGTCTGGAACTGGATCGTCGTCACGGCATCGGGCGCAGAAGTGTGCAACAAATGAATCCGCCCCGCCTCGCCCGCCAGCAGCCCCTCGCCCGTCCAACGCAGCAGCCGCACCGGGCTCTTGAACGACCAGTCCGCCACCACCGCCCCGCGCTCGTCCCGTATCTGCACGCAATCATCGAGCGCAATCGCCGCGCCCGCGCCGTCCGGTTGCACCGCCGTCAAGAACGACTCCGAAACCCCGCTGAAAGGTAGTTGGACCTCCGCCGCCAACCCTGTTTCCGTCAACCGCACCAGCGTAGCGTAGGCAAAATCGCTCCCCCGCGGCCGCGTGCCAACCCAGCACGCATCGGCGCCGGCCGCCTTGATTGGCTGCTCTCCGGGTTCAGCGACGCCCGGCAACTCGAGGGGCTTGCCCCTGCGCGCCAGCGTGTCCGCGTCGAGTGCGTACAGCCATGACATCGCCTCGCCCGACCGCTGGCCGATGGCATACCCCGTGACCAGCACAAACAGCGTCCGGCTGTCTCTGCTAATCGCCAGCCCCCCTGGCGCCGTGCTCATCTGCTGCGCCTCGTCGGCAAGATTATCTAGTTGAGTCACCGTCTCCGCCCGCGGCACATCCACCACAACGATGCCCACCGCGCAATTGTCCTGCCCGAGGTACAGCACGGCGATCCGGTCGCCCGGCGGCACGGCGATCATCCCTGCCGGTTTACCCGGCACCGTCATTTGCACCCGCGCCGCGTCCGCCGCCACGGCATAGGGGGCGGCCTGCTCCTCGACCGGAATCGCAAATGAATACAGCGCGCCTCGATACGGCCCCTTCTCCCCCGGCAAGTACCCGGCAACGGCCAGCACCTCGCCCGGTTTTCCGGTAGCCATGCAGGCGCCGACCGGCTGCCAGCCGCCGGCAAACGCCAGCGTCGACATGCCGGAAAACGCGCCCGCGCAAAAAGACGCATAGTAGCCGCCTTCGGGGCCGTTGAAACCCGTGCAGAGTGACGCTACACGCCCATCCTGAGTAAGCAACAGCAGGCTCGTGGCCGCCGGGCCGGGCATGATGTCGATGCCCGGCATGGCCGTGCCGGTGGCGAAATCAACCGCCTGCAGGAAAACACCGGCCGGCTGCCGCGCCACCGACTCGGCCGTTGTCGCAACGAGCGCCTGCTGCGACCACGCGCTCCAGCACACGGTCAGCGCGGCCGGCAAAGCCCAAAGCAGGGTTGTCTTTTGCGGCAAATGGCTCATCGCTAGCCATTATAGTCCATCCCAACACAAACACCCATCTGTAACCAGCGGCAGATCCCAAAGCCTGTCATCCTAAGCGACCAAGCCCTGGCGCCAGGGCTTTTTTGTGGCAGAAAACCAAGATCAAAGCCTGTCATCCTGAGCGAGGAAGCCCTGCGGCAGGGCTTTTTTGTGAAAGAAA
>DATKVG010000164.1:0-9064 GCA_035530195.1 Bathyarchaeia archaeon
TATGGACAACGTCCAGTTGCGCCGGATGCCCGCCACCGTCCGGCGGTTCAACAAAGCAAAAATGGCCATCTTGAAACGCCTAAAAACGTTCCGCCAAATCACACCGCAAAAGCTAAACGACCCCGAAGGCGACGCCGGATACGTCATCCGATTTTTCCCCGAAACCATAGACTTATCGGAGAAGATTACGGCGGCACTCAAGGGACTCGGCGTCAATTGCAGCACCCGAGGCAAACACGCCGGCCCGGATTGGCATTTGTACTCACATATGTACCCGGTTGCCCTACAGCGCGGCCCCGCAGGGAAAGAATGTGTGTACGAATGTCCGTGTTACGCCGCCCGCGGCGGTCACCCCTCCTACACCAAAAACTGCCCAATCGCCGACGACCTATTCAACCGAGTCGTCAACATCAACCTCAACCAATGGTTCTCCCCACAAGATTGCCGCCACTTGGCGGGCGCCATAAACACCGTTTTGGGCAACCTTTGCACGCAAGACAACAGCGCCCGCAAGTGGCTTTGACTCCTGCGCCTCAAAGTAGGCGCGGTCGTCTCGCCCGCGCCCTCCAGACCACAGGCCCGGATCAACGACCAGCCCGTCCGTTCAACACCATAGCGAAACGGTCCACTGTTCGAAAAACAAACAGAATGGCGTTCGAGTGCGCTTCGATGGCTTTTGTGCGGAAACTGCCTTATATTATCTCCCAGGCGTGTTCACTCGTTTGAGTGATTGTGGGGGATCCAAAGACTGGAAACGGACTCGGCAACTCAACCGGAAACTTCCTTTCCTAAGCGCCAGATACTGTATTTCTGGCTGCTGCTGCTGATGTGCAGCGCATTGGCGGCGTGGCTGTTGGTGTTTATTCACGAGGCGGTGGGACATTGTCTGATAGCCCAATTGTTCGGCTGCGTGCCGTATGGTTTTTATGTAAGTCCATTTTTCGCCGGCTATGCTTCGGCCGCTGCAATACCCCCCGACCTTGACGGCTCTCTCCCCCTCCAATTTCTCGCGCTTCAACTTGGCGGCATAATCGCCAACATACTTACTGGTTCTGCGGCATGTACCTGGGTGTCTATAGCGCTAAGGCGCGGAAACAAAAGGCGCGGCTTGCTCTTGTTCGTTGCCCTGTTCGGCTTGTTTTCAGTCGTGGGTCAGACCATATACGCCTTCGTCGGGTTTGTTTACGGTCTCGGTGACAGCCCGTTAGTTCATGAGCACGCTGGATTCTCTGGGGACTATGTATGGCTTCCATTCCTACTGATGATTCCCTTCGTCTCTTATTTGTTTATGGTTCCTTACGTAAAGGTGCAGGCTGAATTCTTTCCGATACAGTCGCCGTCAAAACGGTTGACTTTTGCCATACTGACGTTGGGTTCCATCGTCGCCTTATTCTTTGCCCTGTTCGTTACAGCATTTGTCACGGGCTATTATTCGGCCATTGCGCGGGCTGTTTCGAGCAGCCGCATCGTAAAATACGAAGTACGGCTGCTGCCTGCTGCCGCGTTCTTATATCTGCTGGTGGCCGGCGCGTTTACGGCTTGTTGGCGCACAAAAAGCATGTCGGGCTGCGCGTATCGGTCCCTGTCTATCAAAAACCTTGTCTGGCCGATGACGACCGCGGTTTCAGTAGGAGTCATTCTGGTTGTGACGGGCGGGAGCTTTCAATGGCCGCGGTTTGGCGCCGGCCTTCCGCCCTATCCCGGTGAAATAGTTGATAAAGTAGTTGATAGAGAGGTTGAACGAGATTTCCCTCTAGTATTTGATGCTGACGCGGACGGGTACATCCACTTCTCCGATACAGACAACGGGACCCTCTGCCGGCTTGATCCAGCCACCGGCGAGAAGACGGTTATGGTCTCCGATCTGCAGTATCCCGTTCTTGTTTGTGTAAGTGGCGACCGCGTCTATTTCCTGCACAAACCGCAGTATTTCAACGAACATCAGCTTGGAAGAAACCTCATGTCGTATGACCTGAAGTCAGGACAGTCTTCCCTGTTGCACAACAAGCTGGTGCTCAATACGGGGCCGGGATTTTGGCGAACTTCCCTTGTACTTGCAGCACATGGTGACAGAGTATTAGCCGTTGATTATCGAAGAATAGCGGTAGTGGCTGAAGATGGTGGCGAGAGTGAGACGTTTGCGGAGTTGCCCGCAGGCCTACCGGGAGAAATACATTGCGCGGCAGAGGGGTCGGGTGGAGCCCTATATGTCGCTGCCGGGGAACGTTATCTTAACGAGCAGAATGTATTGCTGCGGTATACGCCGGATGGCAGTTCCTTCACAAAAATTGCGGAAGGTCTTTCCCTAATCAGGCACATGAAGTGTGACGCTAACGGTGACCTCTATT
Organism: Bathyarchaeia archaeon; assembly: GCA_035530195.1. Taxonomy (GTDB): domain Bacteria; phylum Hydrogenedentota; class Hydrogenedentia; order Hydrogenedentales; family SLHB01; genus JAPLKX01. Next base: position 2,349 of record DATKVG010000164.1, read on the forward strand.
TGATGGGAGCGGGCCGCAGTTCTCTGATTCTGGTGAGAGATGGTGTTGCTGCTGGCGGTAATGTGGGCATATGGGAACTGAAGGATGGATGGAATAATCGGCTCGACTACATCTCCACCCCGTATCACGGTTCCTGTTACTATTTGGGGGAGCGCTGGTACCGTGGAAGCTTACACCGTCTTACGATTAAGGAAAGATAACTACCAACGGGTCACCGCGGCACGAAAAAAACTACTATGGGCCCGCGGACTTCACGCTCTGAGGCACTGCCAATACGTCAGGCCACGATAACCCGGAGAAATCCCTACGGGATTTCCAATTAATCGCAGCCAGCCGATGTGGGTGTAGGTATCGGTGACATTGAGCCTTGGATTGTAGTTCAACCGCCGGGGGTGGAAAAGTGAGATTAGTTCGCTTAAAATGAACTCACCTTCACAAGCCAGAGGCGCCCAATGAGTTCAGACGACCGGATCGAGAAGCTGGAGCGGCAAATCGAGGAATTGAAGGAGCTGGTGGCGCATCTCCAAGGGGACAACGCGACGCCGGCCGATTCCGCTGAACCTGCCGCGCCCGCGCCCGCCGCCGCTCCCAAAATACGCGAGCGTTACAAGTCGGACGTCCGCAGGAACGTGGACCGCGTCCTGGGTGGTGAGGCGGGTGACACACTCGAGACGCGCATCGCCGGGATTTGGCTGAGCCGGATCGGCGCGGTGGTGCTGATGACGGCTGTGATCCTCGGTGCGCAGGTCACGATCTACGAAGACTACCTCGGCCCGCTCCAAAAAATGGCCATCCTCTACGGTGGTTCGACGGTGGCGCTGGCGTACGGGCTTCTTGCCGGCCGCCGTGGCGGGATGTTTCAGTTGACAATCCTCGGCGTCGGCCTTGCCGGGGCGTATTTTGCAACCTACGCCGGCTTTTTCGTCGAAGGCTTGCGCATATACGACGTCCGACTGGCGGCACCGGTCCTTCTGGGCTGCCTCGTGCTACTGGCCATTATCATCCACCTGCGTAGAAGCCAGGTGGTCGCCGGGATCGCCATGTTTCTCGTTTATTACACGATTGTGGCGAGCTGCTTGTCGGGCGTCACGCCGGACAACATCGTCTACGCGCTGGGGACGCTGGCCGGGCTGGCGCTGGCGGGCCTGATCTTTCACGCGGTCCACCGCTGGTTCCTGTTTTCGTGGGCGGCGATTGTCGCGACGTACGGCGTATACCTTTTCTACTTCCTGAAAAAACCGGCCGGGTTACCCATTTCCGACCTCGATTATTTCTGGATCAGCACCGGTTTTCTCGCGATTTGCTACGTCGTGTTCGCGGCCGCCGCGATTTTCGATGCCCGCAAAACGGGCGAGTACCGCAGGGTCGTCGCCCCGATGTCCGGGCTCAACTCGGCCATCTTCTTCACGCTGACGTGGATTGCCGTTCGCGAGCATTACATCGAGTACGAGTGGCTGTTCCGGCTGGGTTTCGCCGGCGGGTTGCTGGCGCTGGCGGTGCTGGCCCAACTCACCGGCCCGAGGCGCAACTATCTCTACCAGATCTACATCGCCAAAGTCGTGGTCATGTTTACGCTGGCGCTCCAGGCCTATATGTCCGGCGAGAAACTGATGGTGGCGATAGCCATCGAATGCCTGGCGCTGGCCTTTTCCTACCGGCGCAGCGGCATCATCACGTTCAAGATCCTCGGCATGCTGCTGATGCTCGCGTCGTTTGCCGGCTGCCTGTTCCACCTGCGCACGCCGGGCACGACATGGATCGTGGTGTCAACCATCCCGTCGAACTGGTTTTGCGTTGCGGGTACGGCGGCCGTGTTCGTTGCGGTCGCGTGGTTTTACGAGCGGCACATCCGGCGCATCCCACCGCGCGACCGCGTCGTAACCGGCCAGTGGTTTCTGGCGGACACGTTTCTCGACATTTATCCCGCCACGGTGGCCCTGCTTTTCGCGGCGGCCTCGGCACTCCTGCTGCTCTCGATCACGGTTTTCGACCTGGGCTCGGACCCGCGCATGCCCTACCTGCTCGCGGCCGAAGGTGTGCTGCTTGGATTGGTGGGCGTGGTGCTGCGGACGCCGCCCGTGCAGATCGGCGGGGTGTTGCTGCTGGTGGCCTGCCACGTGTGTTACCACATCTTTCTTATCGTGGGCCAACCGGGTTTCGTGACGCAGCCGTTCTACGTCGCCTACACCGTGGTTGTCGCGCTGTTCACCTACGCGGGCGCGTACTTCTGGGAGCGGTACCTGTGGCGCGTACGCCACGGCCGGCCGTGGGAGCACCACGTGGTTGCAGCCATCCCTTACCTCGTTGCGACCTTCATGCTGACCACGCTGCTCGGCCAGAAATTGGAGTCGATCGACCTCGCCATCAGCCAGAACGTGCTCGGCGTGATCCTGTTGCTGGCGGGGGCCCTGACGTCCTATCCCGGCGTGAAAGCGTCGGGCGTGCTCGCGTTCACGATGGGAACCGCGAGCCATTACCAAAAACTGTATATGTCCGGCGGCGATTATACCGCCCAGCCAGCTTTTTTCTGGTACTTGCTGATCTTGCTCGGGGTGTACGTCATGGGCGAGCGGCTGTTCGTCGTGCTCGAACGGCAGGAAAAAGCCCCATCGCCCGTCGAAGACGGGGTGCGGGCCGTATTCATCGGCGTCTGCGGCGCAGTCGGCGTGATCGCTTTTTATCGGATCGCCGATCCGTCGTATCTGACGCTGTATTGGCTCGGGTTGGCGGTGAGCGCCGTACTATTTGGCGGCGTGTTCGGCGAGGTCAGATACCGGTGGGCGGCCATCCTGCTGTTTTGCGCGGCGATTGCGCGCGCGTTTGCCTACGACCTGCGCAAGCTGCCGCCGATCTATTCGTTTGCCTCGTTCGCGGCGCTGGCCGTCGCGCTGATGATTGTCGCCTGGGCGTACGGCCGGTACAGGCAGAGGCGCCTCGACGCCGTCAAAGAAGCGGCGCAGCAAGAGGGCGGCGCCGATGGCTGAGCGATACCAGGCGGCGGTCCGCGTTCAGCAACGGCTGAAACAGGCCGGATACCGCGCCCTGCTCGCCGGCGGGTGCGTGCGCGACCTCATCCTCGGCGTCAAACCCAACGACTACGACATCGCCACCAGCGCCACGCCCACCGACGTTGCCCGGTTGTTCGACAAAGTCATCAGCGTCGGCGCGGCGTACGGCGTCCAGATCGTCGTGCTGCCCGAAGGTGTTTTCGAGGTTACCACGTTCCGCAAAGACGGCCCGTATTGCGACGGCCGGCACCCCGACACGGTCGAGTTTGTCGACGAAATCGAAGACGCACGCCGCCGCGATTTCACCATCAACGCCATGTTTTTCGATCCCGAGTCAAACTCGATCATCGATTACGTCGGCGGGCAGGAAGACCTGCGCAATCGGCTGCTGCGTACCGTCGGGCCGCCCGAACAACGCTTCGCCGAAGACCACCTGCGCATCCTGCGGACGGTGCGGTTTGCGGCGCGGCTGGGTTACGACATCGAGCCCGAAACGCTCGAGGCCGTGCGCAAGATGAGCCACCTCGTCACCCAAACCAGCGCCGAGCGGATTCGCGACGAGATCGTCAAGATACTCACCGAAGGCGGCGCGCGCCCGGGATTCGAGTTGCTCGACGAGACGGGCCTGCTCGAGCAAATCCTGCCCGAGGTCCGTGCCATGAAGGGCGTGGCGCAGCCCGAAGAGTTTCACGCGGAAGGCGACGTGTTCGTCCACACGATGCTGATGCTCGATCATCTCGAAGACGCCTCGCCCGCGTTGGCGCTGGCGGCCCTGCTGCACGATGTCGGCAAGCCGCCCACCCAGTCGTTCGAGGACCGCATCCGTTTCAACAACCACGACAAAGTCGGCGCGCGTATCAGCGAAGACATCTGCAAACGCCTCCGGATGCCGCACGAAACCATGGCGAAAGTATCATGGATGATCGAAAACCACATGCGCCTTACCGCCATCGCCGACATGCGCGACAGCAAGCGCAAACGGTTCATCCGCCACCCATGGTTCCCCGACCTGCTCGAACTCGGCCGGATCGATTGCGTCGCCAGCCACGGCTGCCTCGACGGTATCTACTGGATTCAGGATTACATCGCCGCGATGCCGCCCGACGAACTGAAACCGGAGCCACTCCTGCGCGGTCGAGACCTTATCGAAATGGGCCTCGAACCCGGCCCGATCTTCTCTGAAATCCTCACCGCCGTCGAAGACGCCCAGTTAGAAGGACAAATAACCGACAAACAACAGGCAAAAGAGTTCGTCCGTGAGCATCTCTTAGAGAAAAACAAGGACTAGGCCCGTGGCGCCTGCCGGCGTATTCCGCAGCCAATGCAATGACTTAGCCCGCTTCAGCGGGCTCCTCTTTGCACCCGTCTTTAGACGGGGTGAAGTTGGATATCTTTTGAAGAATAGCGCGCTTCAGCGCGACTTCTGCAATTGCTTTAGCTCTATTCCGAGAGTTGCTGTAACGATGCGCCAACCAAACTTAGACAGTACTTGAAGATTGGCGGCTAAAGCCATGAAAAGTCCCGCTGAAGCGGGCTGTAGAATGGTTCGGGCAAAAACACCCCATCTAAAGATGGGTGCAAAGAGGAGCCTGCTGAAGCAGGCCAAGACGCGGTAGCATAGACACTGGAGGCGCGCAAAGATGTTTTCAGTCGTGAAGCGGTTACTCAAAACGGGCGAAATTCTCTTCCGTCTAACCAATGCCTCAATCTTACCTTGGCTGCTCCTGATCATGTTCGTCCCTGCCGCTGCCGTAGCTGAAGTGCGGCTACGCGTGCAGTCCGATACAGTCGCGCTGGGGATCTCCCACACCGGGCAGATAGTCGGTGTAGAACTACGGGATTCCGGCATCAAGAAGGCCGTGAGAGGCGAGACAGTCATCGATGGCTGCACCCTGACGAGCAGCGATTCCAAGTGGCTCGAAAACAACGGCCTCGAGTTTGCGCGTCGTTACGACAGCGAGTCGTGCGTACTGACCGAACGGTTCATTCCCGCCGGCGACAGCATACGGTGGGAAATCGAGATCGAGGGCGGTGACACGCCGTGGACAACCGAAATCCAGACGCGGCTGTCGTGGCCTGACCCGGCCCCGATGTTTTGGACGGCTTGGTCCGACCCCGAGCAGAAAAACGGCAGGTGGGCCGACCCGCTCGTCTTTATGCCGATGAAGGACGCCACGTGGTACTACGCCGCGCCCGCATGGACTGAAGAAAAACCGCGGACCGGCTACATCCCGCGCGAAGGCAACATTTTCTGCATCCCGTTGGCCACGTTTGCCGATCCGAAGCAGGACGTTGCGCTCACGCTTGCCTTGTCGCCGGAAGACGAGATGCTCGACCTCACGCTGCGCACAAGCCGCGACGGCAGCATCTGTTTCTCCCGGCTCAACCACCGCATCGGCGGCAGGAAAGACGGCAAGCCGTTGCGGTTCGCGATGAACCTGTTCGCGCATCCCGCCGATTGGCGTCCGGCGCTGGGTTGGATGGCGCGGCGATATCCAGCGTATTTCGAGCCGGCCCTTCCCGCGGCGCACGATATCGCCGGGTGCGGCGCCTATTCGTCATTCGAAGACAAGCTCGATCCGAAGTTCAGGAAGATGGCGTTCACCGTCAACTGGCGGTCGAGCTTCGATTTCCCGTACATGGGCATGTTCATCCCGCCGCTCGAAAACATCGACGAACGCTGGCCGCGGTTCATGCAACCCGAAGGCGCCCCTGACAACGTTGCCCGAACTTCAATCAAGCAAATGCGCGATTACGCCCAGCGCATGCGCGATGACGGCTACCACGTCCTCAGTTATTTCAACGTCACCGAGTTCGGCACCGACATCAAGGAACCCCCGCAAACACTAACGCCCGACGACCCGGACCTGTGGCGGCGCGCCAATGACTATCTCCACTCGAAGATCGCCGACGGCATCCTCTATAGCCGCAAGGACAAAACCTGGGGCACATGGGGCGGCGCAATCGCCATGGATCCGGGTGCGCCGGATTACCAGGCGTTCCTGATCGAGCAGGCGCAGCGTCACGTCGATCTGCTCCCCGCGGCCGACGGCATCTGCATCGACCGGCTCGACTGGCTGCGGTTCTACAACCCGCGCGGCGACGACGGCGTGAGTTGGCAGGCCGGCAAGCCGTCGCGGTCGCTGTACATTTCGTGGCACGACGTGATGAGCAAGCTGGCGCCCGTCATGCACAACGCCGGCAAGTTCATTTTCGTGAATAACCACCTCAAGCGGATCGACCTGTTGCGCGACGTCGACGGCATCTACTGCGAATTCGCCCACATCGGCGCCGCACTCAACGAGACCGGCATGTTGTGCGCACTAAAGCCGGCCATCGGCTGGACCTCGAGCGAAAAAGACCTTCGCCCCGACCCGGACGCCCTGTTCCAGCGCCACCTCTACATGGGCGTATACCCAACCGCACCGCTCCCGCAAAACGACCACACCATCAACCCCAGCGAGTTCGCCGACAAGTATTACCTCGACTACGGCCCCATGCTCGACGCCATGCGCGGCAAACGGTGGGTCCTCGAACCGCACGCAATCGAAGTCAAGGGCGGGAAAGCCAAAGCTAACCTGTTTGAAGTCCCCGGCGGCTACATCGTGCCGGTGGTATTCGGTGGCAAGGCGAAAACGGCAAGCATCATACTGCGGCTGCCCACAGACGCGAAACTTACCGCCGCCGTCCTACACCCCGGCGAGGAAG
>DATKVG010000165.1:0-17724 GCA_035530195.1 Bathyarchaeia archaeon
TGTCAAGCATAAGCACGGGCCAGACTTTTTCCATAATTATGGCAGGAATTGATGAGGATACGAGCATGGCCTCGCCCTGGATCTTTAAGTGTTTTTCGTGGATTTATTGATTTATCTATTGACAAAGCCTGAATTGCCTGGTATTTTACTGGCTATTTAACGAAGGTGCGCGGAAGGAGCCAGATGCGAGTCGGGTTCGACCTAAACCCCATCACGTCAGGCCTCACCGGGGTTGGGAATTACTGCTACTACCTGCTCAAGAGCCTGGTGGGCCTCTACCCGGAAACGGAGTTTTTGGGGTTTTCTTCGGGTTCGGCGAAAGTGGAGTTGGGGGGTCTGTCGAGCCGGGTAGCGCACCGACACGTGGGGGTCCCGACGCGGGTGCTGTACGGTTGGTGGGAGACGTTTCACAAGCCCGAGGTGGACCGGCTGCTGGGCGGGCTTGACGTGTACCATGCGACGAGTTTTTTCCTGCCTCCGACGTTGCGCGCGGCACGGGTGTTGATGGTGCACGACCTGGCGTTTCTGGCGCGGCCGGCGTATTGCGACCCGGCGGTGGTCAGGCCGTTTTCGCGGAAAGCGCGGAAGTCCGCGCGGGAAGCGGACGGGCTGCTGGTTAATTCCGTCTCGACGAAAAAGGACGTGGTTCAGTACCTGGACGTGGACCCGGCGAAGATCGTGGTAGCGCCGCTGGCCGTGGATGAGGATCTGTGCCCGATGCTGCCGGAAGCGGCGCAGGAACAGTTGGCGCAGCGGTTCAATATGAAGGGGCCGTTTATCCTGTTTGTCGGCACGATTGAAACCCGGAAGAACCCGGCGAACCTGGTTCGGGCGTTTGGGCGGCTGGCGGGGGATTTTCCGCACAAGCTGGTGTTGATAGGGGAACGTGGGTACGGGGCGCAGGAGGCGTTCGAGGCGGTGGCGCAGCTTGGGTTGGCGGGACGTGTGGTGGAGATGGGCTACCTACCCGACTACCTGCAATTGCGGGCGTTTTACAGCGCGGCGGACCTGTTCGTTTTCCCGACGCGGTACGAGGGGTTTGGGTTGCCGGTGCTCGAGGCGATGGCGTGCGGGTGCCCGGTGGTGACGTCGGCCAATTCGAGCATGCGGGAGGTCGCGGGGGAGGCGGCGCTTTACGCCGACCCGGAGTCGGTGGAGAGCCTGGCGGCAGCGATGCGCCGCGTGCTGGAAGAGGCGGGTACGCGGGAGAATATGACCGTGCTCGGGCAGGACAGGGCGAAACTGTTTTCATGGGAAGCCTGCGCGAAAGCCACCTACGAACTGTATCAGCGGTGCGCGACGCTGATCTAAGCGAAAAACGGGGACTGACTCGCTTTTCGGCAGTTTGAAAAGCGTGTCTGTCCCCGCTTTTCGCGGCCCCGACACGTCTATACAGCACGACCGAATTTTCGCACCTTCCTGTAGGCTCGGCATCTGTAGGTCCGGAATAATTCCGGACCCACATTCAGCAAAAATTATGTCGTCATATATAACAGGACAAATAGGGCCTCTATGACGCGGGGAAAGAAAAGACTTCAGGAGTCCGCGGCGGGTTGGGCGGCGCGGGTCGGAAAGCGCGGCTGAGAGCCGGCGCCTACTGTGGGTTTTCGCCGGCTTGGGTTAGGCGCTTTTTGGCTTCGGTGTAGACGTCGGCGGGGAGGGGTCCGCGTGTGGCGGCGTTGACGTTTTCCTGGAGGTGGCCGGGGTGGAGGGTTCCGACGATGGTGGTGTGGCAATGGGGGTGGCTGAGCGTAAAGCGGAGCAGGAATGAGGTGCGCGACTCATCCGGGCCGCGGAGTTCGTCGAGCTTGGCTCGTTCGAAGAGGCCCCAGAGATCGACCCTGCTTCTGCCGGTGGTTTTTCCGGGTTCGCCGCGGGCGACGCCGCCTCGGATGATAATTCCGGCGCCGGCTTCCGCGGCTTTTGTGATCCAGTTTTCATGTCTTCGGTCGAGCGCGCTGTAGGGGATTTGGAACGTATCGAATGTGCCCCACTCGATGTAGCGGGGCAAGTCGGGGATGGTGCTCGAGCAGCCGATATGCTTGACAACCCCGGCATCGCGGAGTTCGCGCAACAGGTCCACGAGGCCGTATTCCTCGGCGAGTTCGACGGCGGGGTTGTGCAACTGGATGAGGTCGATGTACGGGGTCTCCATTTTCATGAGCGAATCGCAGATGTTGCGGAGGATGTTTTCGCGCGTCCAGAAGTGGGGCGTGTCGTCATGGTCGCCGGCGAATATCATATGGCAGCCGCACTTGGTTGCCAGGTAGAAGTCGCCGCGGCGGTGGGCGACGTGTCTGCCGATGAACATTTCGCTCTTGCCGTAGTCGTTTGCGGTGTCGATGAAATTGATGCCGGCGTCGAGGACGGCATCGAGGATGGTTTTGGCCTGTTCGTCGGAACAAGGCCGGCCGCCCCAGATCCGGTCGCCGCGGATTTCCATCGAGCCGTAGCCCAGTTGAGTCACTTCGAGGCCGGTACGGCCCAACGTGCGTTTTGGCAAACCCATGGCGTCTCCCCTTTCAGTCGTACTGTTGCGCTTATTCCCGGGAACACGAGTGCCCAGGCGATTATTTCTCCGCGATAAACCCGTGAAACCGGCCCATCCAGTAAGGCAGCAGATAGGCCGCGCCGTCGTCTTCGACGCGGCCGTCGCCGCCTTCGGCGGGCAAGTAGGGGTTTCGGTTCCACTTGTCGAAATCGCGCTCGTCGGCCGGGGGGACGGTCATCAACTGCTGCTTGCCGAACCGGTCGACGGACGGGTTGAACACGAGGTCGTCGCGCCGGGAGTTATCCATGCGCCAGTCGCGGCGGTCTTCGGGGATCTCTTTGAGGTTTTCGACGGCGGCGTTGAGATCAACATAATGTGGGTCGACGGTGGCGGTGACGAACGCGTAGAAACTGGGTTTCTCGGGCTTGACGATTTTGTAGTGGCGTCGCACGGCCCGTTTCAGTGTTTGCAGGGCGTTGGGATCTTTTTCGATTTGAAGGATGGGATACCAGGCGACGTAGCCGAGTTGGTCGTCGGAGTGGTTGTTCTGGTCGGGGAACACCTTTTTTTCGAGCAGGACGTTGTTCAGATATCCGTGCTCCGTGACGAGGTGCTCGAAATGCCGGCGGTACTTGGCGTCGCCGGTGATGTACCAGGCCGTGTCGAGGAAAGACAGGATCTCGAGGCTGTTGAGGCCGTTTTCGATGTAGTGGACCGGGTTGTCGTTAAGGTTCTCGGGGTTCCAGAAGCCCCACCGCGTCCGTTTTCCGGTCCAATCGATCAGTTGATAGTTGTTGTCGACAATGTAGTCGGTGAGCGCGCGCACCTGCTTGATGCAGAGGTCGCGTTCGGCGTCGTCGTGGCGGGCGACATGCTCCCAGTACGTGTAGAAGGCGAGGTAGTGGCCGTCGATCTCGTCGCTCGATGTGTCGCTTTTCCAGTAGAACTTGCCGTCGGGCGCAGGCCGCCATTGTTTATCTTTTTTCAGGCCTTCCTCGACCGTCACCACGCTGCGCGCAACCAGCCCCGGCGTGCCCGAAACGTTCTGGAGTAGATACAGGGCGTGCATGCTTTCGCGGGCGGACGCCTTTGCGGCGGGATCGCCGGTGGCGCCGTAGCATAGCGCCATGGCGGCGACGTGATAGGCGGTCCACAGGCCGTCGTTGTCGTTGTCAGGAATGGCGCACGCCGTGGGCGCGACGGCGTCATCGAGTACGCACGCGGCCACCAGCCCGAACCGCCTGTGCCGCTCGTTGACGCGCTTCTCGATGGACTGCGCCTTCTCGAGCAGCGTCGTGGTCACTTCGTCGATGGGCGTATGGACCCCGCCTTCGGTCCTGAACCAGGTGCGGCGGCCGCCGGGCTCGATATCGATCTGCAAAACACGGTCATTGACCAGATACCGCGGTCCGGCTCGGTAGAACCATTTCCGGCCGCCTGCATCGGGCCGGTACTGGATGGCGCCGCGGGTGGTGCCGATCCACACCCAGTCGCGGCTGTCGATGGCGAGCACGGTCACGTGTTCGACGGGAAGGCCGTCTCGACCGCGGATGTGCGTCCATTTCCCGTCGCGCGATCTCAGGCTGAGGCCGAGCGGCGTACCCACCCATAACGTCCCTTTGGAATCGGCGGCGAGCGCCGTGATGTGCGACGTGAGCGGGCCGTCGATACCGTACGCCTCGTGGCGCACGCGCGCCCCGCCGCCCGCCTCGCTGAACAAGCCTGCCTCCGAACCGATCCAGCGCACGCCATCGATCATGACCGGCGCAGGCGCGGGGAAATTGACCTTGCTTGGCGGAAAGGCGCGCACGTGGACGTCGAACGGCTCGACCACAATCGGAAGCTGGGTATCTGCGCCGCGGGCGGAGCGGGGATCGTCTTCATCGCGGAGCGCGGGCACGACGTTGTCGAGCTTGAACTCGAGTTGGGCGGTAAGCGCGGCGAAGACGGCAACGAGGGCGAGGGTTGGCTGCATGGTGGAACCTCCGTGGTGGCCTGGGGGTGAGTCTGCCATGCCAGGCAAGACAGATCAAACCCTGAATATCTGACCGTCTGGGACGCCCCCCGGCAGTTGTGGGGGGTGTCCCACTTTTAAGGGCCGATTTCTGGCCCATGCCAAAAATGGGACACCCCCCACAACTGCCGGGGGGCGTCCCAGACGCGCGTTCGTTGACTTGTCTGCCAAGAGAATTTATGCTCGTCCGATGCCACGCTCTGCACGCATAGTTGTGCCTGATGTGCCGCACCACGTAACACAGCGGGGAAACCGGCGGCAAAGGATCTTTTTCTCTGCCAAAGACGCGTTCACCTACCTTGCCTTTTTGGACACATACGCCAAACAACATCAGTTAGCCGTTAACGCCTACTGCCTAATGCCCAATCATGTCCACCTGATTGTCACTCCGATTGATGAACCGTCACTTTCATCGGTGTTCGGCCGCGTACATCAGTCCTACGCCCAGTATGTCAATCTGACCTACCAACTCACGGGCCACCTTTGGCAAGGGAGATTCCACTCGACCCCGCTGGAGGAATCCCATCTTTGGGCTGCAGTGCGGTATGTGGAGCGCAACCCGGTGCGCTGCTCGATCACCACGTCACCCCAGGATTATAGGTGGAGCAGTGCTGCCGCGCACTGCGGCGTGCGCAAAGAGCCATTGCTCACGTCATTGCCGCAGTTCAATCTCAACCGGAGGGAATGGGCCGAGTGGATAGCCGCTGCCGATGATGACAAGCTGTTAAAGAGAATTAGACTCTCCACCGCGACTGGACAGCCGCTTGGCAGCGCCGCTTTTGTTGATCGTTGCAGACGCTACTCACGCGCAGAGCGTGGCGGTCCACGAGCATGATGTCCGTCTGGGACGCCCCCCGGCCGCGCCGTCTTCGGCGCGCGTTGTGGGGGGTGTCCCACTTTTAAGGGCCGATTTCTGGCCAATGCCAAAAATGGGACACCCCCCACAACTGCCGGGGGGCGTCCCAGACTCTCCTTGAAGTCCCGTGATGGCATGTGGTCTTATGCTTAAAGGGCGAAGGTACAACCGGAGGTTTTCATCATGGGCAATCGCGTTTCGCGCCGGGGCTTTTTGGGAATGATTGCCGCGGGTGCGGCGCTGCAGTCGGTGAATGTGCGGGCGGATTCGGGGCGGAAGCCCAACGTTCTTTTCGTGATGACGGATCAGCAGCGTGCGGACGCGATCGCGGCGCTGGGCAATTCCCACATCTACACGCCGAACATGGATCGGCTGGCGGCGCGGGGCGTTGCGTTTGTGAACGCCTATTCGACGTGCCCGGTGTGCGTGCCGGCGCGGTTGACGATCCGGACGGGGTGCGAGCCGCCGACCACGGGCTGTTACGCAAACATGCGGCCGGATGTCGTGGAACGTCAGGCGGCGGGTAACGAGGCGCGATGCGGCACGTACCTGGCCCGGACCATGGCCCGGCTGGGATACAGGACGTTCGGGATCGGGAAGTTTCACACGTCGCCGTGGGACGAAGACATCGGCTACGAGGTCCACCTTCATAGCGGGGAGTTATACGGGTCGCCGGAACACCGTGCGCGGGACGACTACGCGGCGTTCATCGCCAGGGAGCATCCGGAGTACGATTTCGTCGAGGGGCTGATGGGCGAGCGAACGGAGATGTATTACGCGCCGCAGATGAGCCCGCTGCCCGCGCACCTGGGTGTCGAGGCGTGGGCCGCGGACCGGGCGGTCGAGCAGATCAACCGCGGCGATGAGCGGCCGTACTTCGGGTTTGTGTCGTTCATCGGGCCGCACCCGCCGTGCGCACCGCCGATCCCGTTCAACCGGATGTACGACCCGGACCGGATGCCGGACCCGGTGCGCGGCCACAAGGACGTCGACGGGATGGACGAGTATGTCAGGTGGATGAACTACGCGATTTGGGCCGAAGACATCACCGATTCGCACGCGCGCGTCGTGAAAGCCAGGTACTACGGCGAGATCTCGTACATCGACGAGTGCCTGGGCAGAATCCTGGACGCGGTCGAGGCTCGGGGCGACGGGGACAACACGCTGATCGCCTTTTTCGCCGACCACGGCGACCATCTCGGCGATCACGGCGCGTGGCAGAAGGAAAGTTTCTTCGATGCGGCGTGCCGTGTCCCGTTTCTGGTGAGCTGGCCGGCGCGGTTGCCTGCGGGGGCACGGCGCGATGAGTTGGTGTGCCTGACGGACCTGTTCGGGATCGCCACAACGGCAGCGGGCAAGCCGGAGCTACGCGAAGGGGCGGACGTCTTGGGGATGCTGGCGGGTCAGGCGCCGGCGCGGGAGCGGCTGATTGGCTACTACGGGGTGCCGGGGACGAACCGCTTCAAAGTGATGGTGCGGGAAGGCGAGTGGAAATACATCTACATGGCCAACGGCGGGCTCGAGCAGCTTTTTAACCTCAAGGATGACGCGCGGGAATTGCGGCAGCGGATCGCGGATGCGCCCGAGGTTGCGGGGCGTCTGCGGGTGGCGGCGGTCGAGGCGGTGCGGCGGCCGAATGCGAATCGCGCGCTGGATGCGGACGGGACGCTCGAGAAGTTTCCGCGGGAAGAGATCAAAAGGCAGCGCATTTACCAGTTTGACGGATCGCGCGGGGTACGGGGTTTTCCCGAACGCCCTCAGGACGTGGTGCGGTCGGCGAAGCCGTAATCGGCTGAAGGAATGCCAGATGAACGCGCGGTGGGGTCGAGCTCCTGCTCGACCGTGTTTCCCTCCGCCGCCTTAACCGGAGGTTGGAGGCAGCGGTCGCGCGGGAGCGCAACCCCACCGCATGCTTCCTTGGCCAGAAAATGGGGGCGCTGGGGCTGTTGAAAAAGGCGAGTAGCTGCTTCATGGCCGCGAAAAACAGGGACAGACACCTCCCTCGAAGACGTGCCGGAGGACCGGCGTCGCCGGAGTCAGTCCCTGTTTTTCGCTAGAGTCTGATCGGCTCGTCGCCGGGGCAGTCGATGCCCCTGCGGATCAGCAGTGATCCGTCGAGCCGGTAGAGGTTGACGATGGCCTGTAGGAAGTTTTTGACGGCCTCGACCTCGTTGATCTGGGCTTCGAGCAGATCGCGTTGTGCGCGCGCGACCAGCAGGCTCATCGAGTTGCCAAGCCGCAGTTTTTCGACTTCAGTCCGGGCGACGGTTTCCTGGAGATTTCGGGTTGCGGCGGTTGCGGCGACTTGCTCGCGGGCGCGCCGCAGCTCGATGTAGGCGCCGCGGACGTCCTGCTCGACGAGCTGGGCGAGGTTGGCGAGCGCCTGCTCGTCCCTGTCGCGGGAGAACTCGGCGCGGTGGTGCCTTGCGCGTGCGGCCCGGTTGCCGATGGGATAGCTGAATACGGCGCCGACGGAGGTCCGTGTGTCTTCGTTCTCGATGTTGCGGGTGGACTCGCGGAAAATCTGCGCGTACTCGGTTTCCGTCAGGCCTTTGGACAGGGTGAGGAACACGTCCAACTGCGGGAGGAGGCCGTTCCGCGTGGTGACGAGTGAGATCTCGTCGCGCTGGATGAGGAGCCGGGCCTGGTTGAGTTCGGGTCGCATCTGCTCGGCAAACGCGATCGACTGGTGAACGGTGTCCGGATTGATCTCGGGCATGACGGGCTGGGTTGTAAGGGCCAGATCCTGGTGTTCCAGCGCTTGTTCGTCGGGGTTGAGGAGGCGGAGGAGGGCGAGGCGGAGTTGGTTGAGCCGGCTGCGCCCGTCGATGAGGAGGTTTTGGCGGAGTGCCACTTCGGCAGCCGCGGCGGCGCGTTCGGTTTCGGCGAGGACGCCAACCCGGATGCGTTCTTCAACCTCGTCGGCCTGGTTCTGGGCGAGTGTGAGGGACTCTTCGAGAATATTTATCTGCTCTTGCGCCAGCGTGTAATCCCAGTAGGTGGTTTCGATCTGGGCAACGAGGTCTTCGACAACGGCTCTGAACTGGTAGTCTGAGGATAGCGCGGCCAGCTTGGCCTGGCGCAGCCCCGCCAGGTTGACCTTGAGCCCAAACCCCTGCAACAGGTGCTGCGATACGGAAAGGTCGGTGCCGGCGGAGTCGAGCAATGTATCGCTCCCCTCGGCGCCGATTCTGGAGGTGAAGGTATCGACACGGCTGCGCGACGGCGACACCGACGCGTTGATCGTGGTACCCGTGGGCAGGTATTCGCTGACGCCGAGGTCGCCGGACGTGGTGTAGGTTTCCGACCCGGCCTCGGCGCGTTCGTCGATGGTGATTGTGCCGGCGGGCGTCCCGGCGCCGGACGGGATGGTGAGCGGGATCGCGGTGAAGAAATCGCGCTCGGCCTTGGCCTTGGATCGCGTGAGCGAGGCGTCGATGGTGGGGTCGAACAGGGCGCGTTGTTCGGCGATCAGGGTGCGTGCGGACGCGGGGTCGATTTCATCGACGCGTAGGCCGAGATTCTTCTCGAGCGCGAGTTCGATGGCATCTTGAATGGAGAGCGAAAGCGCGGGGGCGGGTGCAGCGGGTTCCGGTGCGGGGGCAGGTGCAGGGGCGTTGGGCGGCAAGGGGCCCGGTGATGGTTGTTCGACGGCGGGGGGCTCGATGGCAACCACAGGCAATTCCGGCGCCTTTGACAACTCGATGGTGGCGCATCCGCCGCCCAGGAGCATGGCGAAAAGGACCAGCGGCGTTGCCGCTCTTGACCAACTGACTGGCATTTGTTTCTCTCCAGGGACCGATACGACCTATAAGACCACTGCCGATTGATACCGGGCGTTATTCATATCGCAGCGCCTCGATCGGGTTCAACTTTGCAGCGCGGCGGGCGGGATAGTAGCCGAAGAATATGCCGACGCCGCAGGCAAACATGATGGCGAGCACAATATTTTGCGGCTGGATCTGGACGGTGAACACGGTGAGGGAGCCGATGGTTTTTGCGGCGCCCACGCCGGCCGCCACTCCGAGAAGGCCCCCCAGCGCGCTCATGAAGATGGATTCAAACAGGAACTGGCGCAGGATGTCCCTGTTCTTGGCGCCGATGGCTTTTCGGACGCCGATCTCGCGGGTACGTTCGGTGACGGTGACGAGCATGATGTTCATGATGCCAATCCCGCCGACAAGCAGGCTGATTCCGGCGACGGCGCCGAGCAGAATGGTGAAGGTGCGTGTGACTTCGGATGCGGTGTCGATGATTTCGGCCTGATTTCGGATTTCGAAATCGCTAAGCGCCTCCGGCAGGATGCGGTGGCGCCGGCGGAGCAGAGTGGTTACCGCGTCCTGTACGGTGTTGAGGTCGGCGCCGGACTTGCACTGGATGTCGATTTCGCGGACGTAATCGACCCCAAGCATTTGTTTCATTGCCGTCGTGTAGGGAACGATGACCTGGTCGTCGGGGTTGTACCAGCCCTGATCGCCTTTGGCCTTTGTGACGCCAATCACCTGAAAGTTCATGCCGTTGATCTTGACGATGGCGCCGATGGGGTTGTCCTGGCCCATGAGGTTTTCCACCGTGACAGGCCCCAGAATAGCGACGTGCGCAAGCAGTTCACATTCAATATCCGAAAACAGCCGGCCCTTGTCCAGTTCAAACGCCCTGATCGGGAAAAACGTGACCGATGTGCCGAGCAAGCTGGCTGATGCGTTGTTTTCGTAGTATTTGACCTGCCCCCGGCCTTGGACAACCGGCGCGACCCGTTGGACATTTTCAACCTCGGCCACGATGGCTTCGGCGTCTTCGAGCTTGAGGTTTTGCTGCGTTCCTATGTGGACGCCGCCGGGGCCGTGCTGGCCCGGCCGGACTACCAGCAACTGGGTTCCCATCGCGCTGATGCTTTGGAGGACTTGCGCCTTGGCGCCGTCGGCAATGGCCAGCATGGCGATAACGGCGCCCACGCCGATGATGATGCCCAGAACCGCCAGAAACGAACGGAGCTTGTTCGACAGCAGGCTGAACATCGCAACTTTCAGGAGGGTGAAAAAGTACATGGGTGCCTCCTCAGGCGTCCACGATCTGGCCGTCGCGGATGTGGATGGACCGGCGGCATTTCCGGGCGATCTCGGCCTCGTGCGTAACGATAATGATGGTTCGTCCCTGGCTGTTGAGTGACTCAAACAGGGCAATGATTTCATCGCCCGTTTTGGTGTCGAGGTTGCCGGTAGGCTCGTCGGCGAGGATCATGGTGGGATTGGTGACAATGGCCCTGGCAATGGCCACACGCTGGCGCTGGCCGCCGGACAACTGGCTGGGCTCGTGCTTGGCTCTGGATTCCAGGCCAACCGTAGTGAGTGCGTCGAGCGCGTGCTCGCGCGCCTCTAGCCTGCCGCCGTAAAGGAGGGGCAGTTCGACGTTTTCGAGCGCCGTAAGACGCGGGAGAAGGTTGAACGTCTGAAATACGAACCCGATCCGGGCGTTTCGGATTTCGGCAAGCCGGTCGCTCGAGAGCCCGGCGACGTTCTCGCCGGCAAGCATGTAGAGGCCGGAGTCGGGCGTATCGAGGCAGCCGATAATGTGCATGAGGGTGGACTTGCCGCTGCCGGACGGGCCGGTGATGGCAACCATTTCGCCGCCGGCGATGTCGAGGGTGACGTGGTCGAGCGCCTTGACCACGTCGTTGCCGAGGACATAGGTCTTGGAGAGGTCTTTTATGTCGATGATCAGCGGCGTGACGAGCTACCTCCGAGCGTTTTCATCATAACGCGGTCGCGGGAGCGTTTGTCGCGGGCGTCGGAATCGGCGCGCCACCGGCTTTCTTCCTCCAGGCTGAGGTAGGTGATGGTTTCGTTTTCTTCGAGGCCGCTGACGATTTCGGTGTCGACGCCGTCGGTCAGCCCGATTTGTACGGGGCGGCGCTCCTCGGTTCCGTCGGGCTTGACGACGTTGATAAACGTCTCGCGCTTTTCCCGGATAATGCTGGCAAACGGCACGAGCAGTGCGTCCTCGTTTTGGGCGATCAAAATGGTGACGTTGGCGGTCATTTCGGGTTTGAGGAGGGTTTTGTTCTCGCTGGTGATTTCGATTCTAACTTCAAACGTGACGACGTTTTGCAGGTTGACCCCTTTGGTTCCGATGAGGTACACCTTGCCGTTGAACTTCATCCGCGGGAATGCGTCGGCGGTAATCTCGGCGTCCTGGCCCAGTTTGACCAGCCCTATATTGGACTCGTCGACAGAGGCGTAGATATACATACGGGAGAGGTCGGCGAGGATCATGGTGGTGGTTCCGCCGCCGATGTTGGTGACACCGGACGAAATGATCTGGCCAATTTGGACGGTTCGGGCGGCGACTACGCCGTCGATCGGCGCATAGACTTTGGTATAACCGAGCTGGCGCTGAGCGAGTCCGAGTGCGATCTTGTTGTTGTCGACCTGGGCCTTGTTGAGGTTGATGTCTTGCCGGCGCGTCTCAAGCTCCAATTCCTGGACCGCGAGGTCTCCGAGTTGCGCCTGGACGGTACGGAGTTCCTGCTCGGCTTGGATGGCGGCGGTCTGTGCGGTTTCATATTGTTCGGGGCTCGAGTATTTCTTTTCGAGCAGTTCTTGCTGGCGTTTGGCCTTTGCGGCGGTATCCTGTGCGCGGGCCTTTGCGCTGTCCAGTGCGGCGGCGACTTTCTGTTTGGAGGCTTCCAGGGCTTTCTGGGAGGTCAGCAGGTTGTTTTCAGCCTGAGCGAGGCGTGCCTGGGATGCGGCGAGGTTGGCTTCAGCCTGCTGGCACAGGCGCTCTTGGTCGACCGGGTCGAGTTCGAGAAGCAGGTCGTCTTTCCTGACGGGATCGCTGATGTCGACGGGCAGTTTGATGATTTCGCCGCTGGCCCGGCACTTGATCTCGATGTCCCGGTTTGAAACAATCCGGCCCGTGCATTCGACTACCTGCCGGATGAGCCCGCGCTTGGCCTCGGCAGTCTGGCGTGCGAACGCTGTCAGATCCTCTTCCGAGCCGCCGTTGCGCACGTAATAGACGCCGGCGGCGACCAACACGATCAGGAGCAAGGCGACAAGGGCCTTCTTCATATGATGGGTCCTTTCGGAAAAACAAAAAGTGCTGGTGCCTGACAGACCAATCCCTTGGTAACCGTATCATTAGACTTTAGGTTTACGGACTTGGTTTTGGTTTTTTGAGGCTGTTCTTGACCTATTTTCCGGGGTATTTTGGCGGGATCCTAAGCAGGACCCCGCCACAAACCTACGACTATTTTACCTGTTTCTGCCCCTGGAACGCATTTCGTTCCACTTGGCTAACTGCTCTGGCGAGAGGATCTTAGCAAGTTCTGCGTTCAGTTTTTCCCGCCGTTGCTGGCTCTTCTCACGAAACGCCTCCCGGTCGGCTTGGGGGCTGAGGCCTTCCATGGCGGCGCTCGATTCGGCGACATAAGCCGCTACCGCGTCCATCGCCTTTGCGTGCACTTCTTTTTCCAGCTTCATTCCATTGAGAACCGTCACCATTTGGTCCCAACGGCGGTTGAAGGAGCCCAGGGTAGCCATGGCCTTTTTCATTTCCTCGGGGTTGAGAAACGCTTTGAGTGCGGTTTCGAGTTTCGTGCGTTCGGCGGCTGTAACCTCCCTCATGGCGGCGTAATTCTCCCGGCCCGGGCGGGCGCCCTCTCCGAGTTTCGCCTCTATGGCGGTGCGATGGCTTACCCGGGCGGCCTTGTAGGCGTCAACGAGCTTGGCCGTCTTTTCGGCGTTCAGCTTGAGTTGGCGGGCAACGGTTTTTGCCTCTACTTCCCAAGCGGTGGTAGCGTTTTCAGCGGAAGGCGGCGCCGCAGGCGCCGCGGCCGGGGCAGCGGCGGGGGCGGGCGCTTGCGCCAGGGCCGCGTTAGAGTAGAGGGCCAGTGACAAGACGGCAAGGCATATTAAAAAAAGCTTGGGAAATCCGGGGCATTTACACATGCTGTGTCTCCTTTTAACGTTTGGGATATCCGTTTAGACAGCGTCGTGACACCTTCTCAATAACAATCTCAGGCACACATTCCAATCCAACCATAATACCACTAATTATGCTGGATAGACTCAAGAATCTCACAATCGGTTTCGCCGCCGCCCTGACCCCCCTTTCCACAGCCCAAAAAAGTCTTGACAGGGCATCATCTACCGTGGTAAATTTACTTCGGTAAAATAACGAAAGCGAGCCAATTATGCCAACACCCCGATTGGGCCGCGTACAGTTGAACATCATGAGGGTTCTGTGGGAACAGGGCGAGGCCACGGCCCGCGAGATAACGGAAACGCTGAACCGGGAGGAGCAAATCGCCCATAGCACCGTGCAGACCCTGCTGCGCAAGCTGGAGGCGAAAGAGGCCGTGGACCATAAGGTGCGGGACCGAACGTTCGTTTTCCGGCCGCTGGTGAAGCCGGAGGGGGTTCGCAAGCGACTTACGCGCGACATAATCGATCACGTGTTTGAGGGGTCGCCGGGGGGACTGGTGTCGTACCTGCTTCGGACAGAGCAGATCCCGGCGGAAGAACTGGATCAGATACGGGAACTGGTAGACAGGCAGAGCGAGGAGAAGACCCATGGGAAGCGTGGCGATAGAAGCGGGGGCCGTGGCGAAAAACCTGACGCTGGCCGGCGTTGACCTGTTTATACAGTCCGCGCTGCTGATAGGGCTAGGGTAGATCGCGGTGCGCTTTCTGCGGGGGCGGGGTGCTGCGGTCGAATCGCTGGCATTGCGTGCAACGCTGTTGGCGCTCCTGGCGTGCCCGGTGGTGTCGGCGTTGCTGGGCGCCTATACAATAAACCGGAAGCTCTAAAGGAGGGTCAGCCAATGACCACCAAGAGGCTATTGGCCTGTTACATCTGCACGCTGATTGTGGCAGGCATACCATTCACCGTCATCCACCTCATTGCCCGCCCGGATGACGCGCCCATATCGCCGCTACAGCACGTGGTGGCGGCTGTGGCGAATTTCTTCGGTCCGTGGGGCGTGGCCATTGTGCGGCTGGTGGATTTCCCTAATGCGGGCATGCGGGCGTTCAGTTGGACGTTGGCGATTGGGTTGACCCTGTTGGGCGCGCTTTTGGTTGCGGTGCCTGTGATAGTGAAAAACCGTTTCCTGCAATATGCCGCCCTGATTCCGTGGACGGCTTTCCTGATTGTCTGGTTTGGAATTGGGCTGCTGCAAATCCCCAGCGGGCTGCTGTAACGAGCGGGCTGCCGTAATCGGAGTTCAACTTACAAGTGAACGGGGAGACGCCACCCGCGGTGGGCGGGTGGCGTCTTGGTCATGCGGTTTCTCTGCACACTTGGCGTGTCGGGTAGCGTTTGCGCCGGACTTTTTCGAGTTCATCGAGTGCCTCGGCTATTTCGGGAAACGCTTTGCGTTCGCAGCACAGCTTGCGCAGTTTCTGTATGGCGCCTCCGACCGTTTTGTTGTTCCGGGCGGTCCCGAACAGGTGCCTGCTCACGGTGGACTGCGCCACGTTCATCCGGTCGGCGACCTCCTGCTGGGGAAGCTGGCAAAAGAAGTGAAGAATGATGACTTCCCGCTGCCGGTCGGTTAGTGGGCTCTCCTGCCCGTTCACGAGGTCAACCACAACGGGCTTGACCCGCGAGTAGAAGTTATCCAGCGCCTGTTTCCATTCGGCGTCGTCCTCGCCATCCTCCTCCCACAGGCTTCTAACCGGGAGGTTCTGCAAAATGCGGGGATCCGTTGGATACTCCCGTAAGTAGTAGTTCATTTCCTGATCCTCCTTGTGTCGTCGGTCTATCATTTGTTGCTCGCCAAAACCCGTACTTGGTTGCATGCGTTCGCAGTCGCATTTGCGCACGAGTACGTGCGTTCGTGATTCGCACCATTTGAATTTCCTCCTTATCCTGGTTGCGTGTGCTCCGGTTGACGGTTGAAAAAACCAAGCGCCGCAGGTTTTTGTTTGTTTTACCTGCGGCGCTTTTAAAGTCTAAATCTGGTGTTCCGGAAACCTCAGGACGCGCTGGGCAGGTAAACGCTGCGGATTCGCAGCATCACCTTGACAAAACGCACGCGAGCGTGCGAGCGCTGGTGCGCCCACGCCCCGCCGTGCATCTCTGTCGTTCGCGTCCTCATTTCGGGTCTCCAAAACGCGCGCCAAAGACGGCGCGTTAATACTTTATTCTACTACGGCCCTGCGTGTTCTGCAACTTCTTAACTGATTCTGCCTCGACAAAATCGCGGGCCTCGACAGAATCGCGGGCCTCGATAAAACCGCGGGCTTTTACCGATAGAGGAGGTATGCATACTTTTGTTTCACCGATTTTGCGAGTTTTTTTGTAGCAGGGCACTTGTACAAATTTGGACACGGCCGGGCTGAGAGGGAAGTTCTGTTCAAAAATGTGCGGGGGCTGGCGGTGGCAGATGCTGTTGTAAGTCAATGGAAGTAAGCGATTTAGATGGGTCTTGGGCGATTGGCACACTCGTTGCTTCCGTTATTCCCCGGAAGGAGATCCATACGCATGAGCGCAGAGTTAGTCGCAGTGAAGAAATCATCCTCGTCAATAAGAGAAGATATGCAAGCCATCGGGCACGCGGAGAAGGCCCGTATCCTCGTTGTGGATGATGAGAATGGCCCGCGCCAGGCGTTGCGGATGCTGCTGAAGGAAGAGCACGAGGTCCGTTTAGCGGCGGACGTGCCTTCCGCTTTGAAGATACTCGAGCAGGAACCGATCAACCTGGTGATAACGGACCTTCGGATGCCTCAGCAGTCGGGTGTGGAACTGCTGCAGATTGTGAAGCAACTTTATTCGGAAACCCAGGTGATTATCCTGACGGGTTACGCCCACCTGGATTCGGCGATGCAGGCGGTGCAGTTCGGCGCGTTCGCCTATATCGAGAAGCCGTTTGACAACACGCTGATGCTGCAGCGGGTGCGGGAGAGCCTGGCCAAGTACCGGACGGAACACGAGCACCGGGTGCTGGAGCATCTGGCGATCGAGGCAAACCGGTTTGAGACGCTTGGGCGGCTGGTGGCGGGCATAATTCATGATATGGGGACGCCGCTGAGCGTGGTGGGCAGCCAGATTGAACTGATTCTGGCGAACCCCCGCCGCAGCGACATTGAAAACCGGCTGAAGACGATGCAGTTGCAGGTCAGGCACTGCAGCGAGATGGTGAGGGCGGCGATGAACTTCCTTCGGTACGACCAGCAGCCGCTGGCCCCGTTTTCGCTGAACCACCTGGTGGAGGCGTGCCTGGAAGTGGCGCAGCCGGTGTTGCGCAACCAGAACGTGCAGGTGGCGCGGAAGCTGGCGGACAACCTGCCGTCGGCCATTGGGGATCTTGTGCTGGTGCGGCAGGCGGTGCTGAACTTGATTACCAATGCGTGCCACGCGATGGGGGGCCAGGAACTGCCCCAGGAAATCAGGATCGAGACGTGGGTGGACGGCGACAGCCTGTATTTGGCGGTTGAAGACAACGGCCCGGGGATCCCGGTCGAGTACCGGTCGCGCATCTATGACACGTTTTTCACAACCAAGGGCCGGAAAGGCACGGGCCTTGGTCTGGCGGTGGTCAGGAATGTGATGAACCGCCACAAAGGGTCGATTACGCTGGTGGAGAAAGAGGGGCGTGGGGCGCGGTTCGAGCTGGCGTTCCCGGAGGCGAGCAGCAAGGCTATCCATCAGTTGTACGAGGGGAGCATCGAGGCCGAACAGATGGAATGCGGGAGTCCGGCGCGGTTGTAACAGGCTCCGATGAGGCGTACACTGAACCCGGAGGCCCTCTATGATCACGTACCATTGCGACGGATGCGGGCGCGTCATTGCCCAGAAAGACCTGCGATATACCGTCGATATCTCCGTCCGGGCTGCCTACGACAAATTCGAGGTCGGCCTATCGGACCTCGTTCGGGACCACCGGGCCGAGATCCTGGCGCTGATCGAGCAAATGAAGAACCGGCCCGCGCGCGAACTCGAGGAAAGCATCTACGCCAACATCAAGCTGGACCTGTGCCCGTCGTGCCAGCGCGCCTACATCCGCAACCCGTTGCGGTTCCACCCCGAACAGGCGGTCAAAACCGAGGACGACATCGACATCGATGCATTCCTGCGCTCGCTGGGCCTGGACCAGCACAAGCCGGAGTAGGAGTCTGGGGTTTGGGGTTTGGGGTTTGGGGTTTGGTCTTTCTTGACTCTTAGGTCCCTTGTGGCCCTTTGGTCCCTTCTGTCAATCAATTACCCCTTGTTCCGCAGAAAACAACCAATTTTCAGCCTGTTTACGACCCCAAAAATGACACCAACTCGAGCTATATAAAACAGAGGGTGTTGAAATGGGTCTTGACGTGGGTTCAGGCTTTGAACGAATATGCGCTGGCAAGGTTGGTTGGAATCATG
>DATKVG010000166.1:0-12178 GCA_035530195.1 Bathyarchaeia archaeon
GCCAATTGCGGGGTGCCGTGCCTGATGCTGGACATCGTGCCCCCCAACCTGTCCGAGGACGACAAGAAAAAGAAGGATAAGCGCAACAGTTTTGCGGCCGCGAGCAAAGCGGCACTGCTCAAAACCAAACCCTCACCTATCTTTAACAAAGGCATCCTGGACCTGATCGAGATAGGCAACTTCGAGGATGATTTCCCGAAGATTGTCGACTGCGATTGGATCTGCGAAGTCGTCAAGGAAGACCTCAAGATCAAGGAGTCGGTATTCAAGAAGGTGGCCCAATACCGTTCTCCGGGCTCGATAGTAAGCACCAACACCAGCGGCATCCCCATCAAATCCATGGTTGGGTCGATGGACAAAGACATGCGCAAGCACTTCCTGGGCACGCACTTCTTCAACCCGCCCCGCTACCTTAAGCTGCTCGAAATTATTCCCGGGGCGGATACGCTGCCCGAGGTGGTCAAGCAGATGGCGGAGTTCGGCGAGAACGTGATCGGCAAGGGCATCGTGTACGCCAAAGACACGCCCAACTTCGTCGCCAACCGCATCCTCACGTTTACGATGCAGTACATCATGTACGAGATGCTCAAGGCCGGGCTGACGTTCGAAGAAGTCGACGCCCTGACGGGCCCGGTGATCGGGCATGCGTCTTCGGCGACGTTCCGGACCGGCGACCTGGTGGGCATGGACACGTTCGTGCACGTGGTGGGCAACGTATACAACGGCTGCCCCGACGATGAGCAGCGCGACCTGATGGTCCCGCCGGATTTCGTCAAGAAGATGATCGAGAAGGGGTATTACGGCGCAAAATCCGGTTCCGGGTTCTTCAAGAAAACCGACCAGCGCGACGAGAAGGGCAAGTCAATCATTTATTCGCTCGACCCGAACACGCTCGAATACAAGCCCCAGGTCAAGCCGCGGTTTGACTGCATCGGGAGCGCCAGGAAAGCCGGTTCGGTCGAAGAGAAGATTAAAACCATGCACACGGGCGAAGACAAAGGCGCGCAGTTCGTGTGGAAATTGTTCGCCAATATGGCGGTCTACGCCGCGAACCGAATCCCGGAAATCGCCGACGACATCGTCAACATCGACAACTCGCTGAAGTGGGGGTTCGCCTGGGAAAAAGGGGTGTTCGAGGTGTGGGACATCCTGGGGTTCAACTACGTGTGCGACCGGATGGAAGCGGACGGCCTCAAACTGCCGCCGATCGCCGTGGCCATGAAAAAAGCCAAGGCGGAATCGTTCTACAAGGACAGCCCCAAAGGACAAATGTATTTTGACCTTGCCTCCAAGAAGTACAGGCTGGTCGAGCAGAACCCGAACGTGATCCGGCTCGATATCGCCAAGCAGAACAAGAAAGTTGTCAAGGAAAACGGCGACGCCAGCCTCGTCGACATCGGCGACGGTATCGTGTGCTGCGAGTTCCACTGCAAGATGAACGCCATCGGCAAAGACCTGATCGAAATAATGGCCGAAGGCGTGCGGCTGGTCAACGAAGGGCAGTTCGACGGCATGGTGGTTGGCAACCAGGGACCGCATTTCTCGGCGGGCGCCAACCTGATGATCATCCTGGCGGATATCAAGCAAAACAACTGGGACGGTGTCCGCACGATGATCAGCGGGTTCCAGCAAGCGAACATGGCGATGCGGTACTGCCGTGGCCCGGTAGTATCCGGGCCGCACCATTTCACGCTGGGCGGCGGCGTCGAGGTGGCGCAGCACTGCGCCAAGGCCGTCATCGCCTCGGAGACGTACGGCGGGCTGGTCGAGGTGGGCGTTGGGTTGATCCCGGCGGGCGGCGGCACCAAAGAGATGCTGCGCCGTGCGCTGGCGTTTGCGCCGGAAAGCGTTGCCGAGAGCAACCCGTTCCCGTACGTGCGCCGTGCGTTCGAGAGCATTGCCATGGCCAAGGTCAGCACAAGCGGCCCGGAACTGGTCGACTTGGGTTACTTCACCGAGAACGACGTCATCTGCGTGAACTGGGATCAGCAGATCAAACGCGCCAAAGACGTGTGCCGCGGCTTGGTTGTGGCCGGGTACAAGCCGCCGAAGCCGGCCGTCCTGACGGCGCTGGGCGACCCGGCCCGTGCCGTGTTCCGCGCCGCTTTGTACAACCTGAAATCAGGGGGGTTCGCGTCCGAGCATGACGCCACGATTGCCATGAAAGTCGCCAATGTCCTTACGGGCGGCGACCGGATGCCCGGAACCAAGATGACCGAACAGGACGCGCTGGATCTTGAGGCGGAAGCCTTCCTGTCGTTGTGCGGGATGGAAAAGTCGCAGGAGCGTATCCAGAACATGCTGATGACGGGCAAACCTTTGCGCAACTGACATTGGTGGCCGGTGGCCAGTGGCCGGTGGCCAGTGGCCGTGGAGTGGAACCTGTGATGACTGAACAAAAAGAGAACGCGGCGCGCGCGGACGCGCGTACCGATTCCAAGAGGGAGGTTAATGAATATGCGTGACGTATACGTGGTATCCGCGGTTCGCACCGCTATTGGCAAATCCAGACGCACCCTGGCCAATTTCCGGCCCGAAGACATGGGCGCCGCCGTCCTTAAAGAAGCGGTTGCCAGAGCCGGAATCCCCGCCGAAAAAATACAGGACGTTACCATCGGCTGCGCCTACCCCGAGGCGGAGCAGGGCATGAACATGGCGCGGCTGATCGTGTTGCGTGCGGGTTTCCCGGACACGGTTCCCGCGCTCACAGTCAACCGGTTTTGTTCGTCGGGCCTCGAGTCGATCGCGATCATCTCGTCGAAGATCCGGGCGGGCCTGTTCGACATCGGCCTCGCGGGCGGCGTCGAGACCATGAGCCTGATCGGGATGGCCGGCACGAAGTTCGCGCCCAACCCCTGGCTGGCCGCCGAACACCCGGAAGCCTACATCAACATGGGCAACTGCGGCGACAACGTGGCGCGGGATTTCAAAATCACCCGCGAACAGATGGACGAATGGGCGTATAACAGCGTCCAGAAGGCGTGCGCCGCTATCGACGGCGGGAAGTTCAAGAGCCAGATCGTCCCGCTCGAGGTGCCGACAGGCAACGGCAAGACCATCATCTTCGACACCGACGAAGGCCCGCGGCGCGATACTACGCTGGAAGGGTTGGCCAAGCTCAGGCCGGCGTTCGCCGCCAAAGGCGGGTTCTGCACGGCAGGCAATTCGAGCCAGACCAGCGACGGCGCTGCCGCCGTGGTGCTCATGAGCGAAGAGGCCGTCAAAAAGTACGGGGCAAAACCGCTGGGCAAGTTCCTGGGCTACAACATCGCCGCGGGCTCGCCGATTTACCTCGGCCCGGCCCAGTTGGAGGCTATCCCGAGGGCCTGCGAACTGTCCGGCATCAAGTTAAGCGACGTTGGGCTGATCGAGAACAACGAAGCGTTCGCGTCCCAGTGCCTGCTGGTGATCCGCGAGCTCAAGATGGACACCAGCAAGGTCAACGTGAACGGCGGCGCCATCGCGCTGGGGCACCCGCTCGGCTGCACCGGCGCAAAACTGACCACGCAGATCCTGCACGAGATGAAGGCCCGCAACGTGAAATACGGGCTTGTCACCATGTGCATCGGCGGCGGCATGGGCGGAGCCGGCGTTTTCGAACTCTGCGCATAAACAAAGTCGATTAACGGACTGTCGGGACGCCCCCCGCCGCACTTCCCAGTGCGCTTGTGGGGGGTGTCCCTTTTTCATATCTTCGTGATGTGAATTAAACACTGTCCCCGTTTACTCCACTTCGAGCGTCCGCGCTCGAAACTGTCCGGCTCTCTCATTGGGCCCTCAGCGTGGCGCAGCCGAAAACGCCACCGGCGATGGTGTTGTGGTTTGCGAGGAATCGGACGGTGATTTCGTTTTTGTTGCGGGTGAGTTCTTGGGGCAGGGCGTATTCGACGTCGACGAGGCGGCCGGGGTTGAGGTTGTTGAGTTGCTCGGTCTTGAGGAGCGTACCGTCAATGAGGATGTCGAAGTTGCGGCCGACGTCGCTGCCCCAGTAGGTGACGAGGAGGGATGCGGGGACGTCGGGAAGGACTTTCATGTTCCATTCGAACCAGCCGCCGGGTGTGGCGTGGCGGTAGATGGTGGCGGTGCCGGGGATTGCGCCGGCGGCGGCGTCTTTGGTTTTCAGCCCGTGGTTGTGTTCGGATACGTCTTTGAGCGATTCGTTGGGGTAGATGAATACCCGGTCGATTTCGCTTTCCCACCGTTCGGCGGCGAGTTCGAGTTCGTGGTGGCGGTCGCTGCCTGGGGTGACCACTGGGAAGTAGAGGGCGTAGCGCTCGGTCACGATGTCTGAGAACGGGACGAGCCGCTTGATTAGCGGCTGGCTTGGGGCTGAACGGTCGCGCGGGAGCGCGACCCCACCGAGCGGCGCGACCCCACCGCGCCCACCGAGCGGCGTGAACGTGAGCGGCTTGCCTTCAACGGGTGTCAGCCACGTGTCCGGCGCCTTTGGATCGCCGGCGATGTACAACGGCGGAAGAGACATCGGGTAGGCGGCTATGGCGTCGTTTACCGGCTCGATGATGGCGCCCTGGCCGGCCCGCTCGTCCACCACGCCAGCCAGGACCACCGGCCCGTAAAGGACCGCCACGGTCTCCGGGTCGTCTGGCAGGGGCATGGTGTGCAACGCCATCGGGAGCCGCAGCTCGATCAGGTCGCCGTCGTTCCAGACGCGCTCGAGCGTGAGCCAAGACCGTCGTTTGATATCGAGCGGCCCCGCGGGCGCGCCGTTGACGCGCGCTTCTACGTGGCCCGACACCCAGTGCGGCACACGGAAACTGAGGGCAAACGATTTCGGCGCGCCGTTGTTGCTAACGGCCGTCATCGACAGGCGCAGCCGCACGGTGTCTTCCCTCGGATAGTCCGTCTGCAGATCGACCTGCACGCCTTCCTCGATCCAGTCGAGCCGCGACGGGATGTAGAGGTTGACGTAGAGATTGCTTGTGGTGCGGGCGTCCCGCCTGCTCTGAAAATAAATACTGTCGCCAAGTTTGGCCCAGGACTCGACGCCGGTCCCGTAGCAGCACCAGAACGAGTTGTCCGGCGTGCCGAAGGTGCGTGGATAGCCGGCCGCCATCGCCACGTAATATTGGAGCTCGCCGGGGTGAGGCCCTTGCGTGCCCAGGATGCCGTTGAGGAGCGCGCGTTCGTAAAAATCGCCGTAGACCGGGTCGGCGGTCCAACCCAGGATGTGGCGGGTCAGTTTAAGCATGTTGTGGGTCTTGCACGTTTCGTGGTTGAGATGGCCCAGCGTGCCCGCGAGGCGGTTGGGCTGGGGCCAGGTCTCGAACATGGTGCTGCCGCCGGTGGCGTAGGTCCTGGTGTTGACCACTCTGTCCCAGAAGAACTCCGCAATGAGCCTGTACCGGGTGTCGCCTGTGATCTCATAGCGCGTGGCGGCGCCGATGACCTTGGGGATCTGGGTGTTGCCATGGATGTGCGAGAGGTTATCGTAACTGAGCGCCAGCGGCCCGAGGAATTCGGGTTGGTCGAACCGGTGGGCTAACTCGAGATGCGCCGGGTCGCCCGTGACTCGATACAGGTTGTGCAACACCTCCGACATCCCGCCGAACTCGACACGCAACATCCGGTCGATTGCGTCGTTGGGCAGCTTGTCCAGTCGCGATTTGAAATAGCCTGCCATGCCTTTAAGGACATCGAGCGCCTGATCGTTTCCGCACAGCGTGTGCATGTCGTACAGGCCCGCCATGATCTTGTGGATGACGTAATACGGCGCCCAGACGGGCTGCCCGGCCTCGAGCCGGTCCCAGAAGCTCTGTGGGAACGCGGCGAGATACCCGCCGCCGTTTGCGGCCTGGCACTTGGCCAACTCCCCCACCATCGCGTCGGCTTTGGCTTTCAGCTCAGCGTCGCCCGTGCTCGCGAACATCAGTGCGCACGCTGATAGAAAGTGGCCGGGAAAATGCCCCCGCACCTCGCACGACATCGCCTCCCACCCACCGTACGGGCGCGCGTCACCCGGCGCCTCGAGGCCCGCCTGCTTGCGGAACGGATAGAGGAGCCGGTCCACGTCGAGGTCGTGCAGATACTGGCGGTCGCGCTGCATCTCGTCGTTCCAGCGGCCCTCGAGCAGGCGGACTTGAGTCAGCGGGAACGGTTCCAAGCGCATAACGTCGCGCGCGTCCTGCGCGCGCCCCTCCTGCGCGGCGGCCAAAACGGCGAACAATATCGTGGCAATGAACAACGTGGCGCGCGTCCGGAAACGAGTCATGTGGAGGATCCTCTATTGGTGTTGACTCGATTCTGCGGTTGCGGCCGCCATAAATCAACAAACACACCCGTCCAGAGTGAGGTCGCCTTGAAACGATTCCTGCCGCGCGCCTGACATGACTTCGGCCACACACAGCCCGCCTCGTTGGTGAGCGTCCAACACATAAGACACCTCTCGATGCAGTGAAGACCTAAATTAAGCCAACGGCTCGATTTTTCCCGTCGGCCCCGTCCGTCGCCGCTCTAAGTGAGCGACGGACGGCTCCGACGGGAGAAGGCTTGGGGCCCCTCCCGTACCAAAGGTGTTGCACTTAGAATATGAATCCAAGCCTCTTCGTCGTGTAGGTCCTCTAGATGCCACCCACTCCTTTTCCCTGTATACTGGCCCCCGGCCGCCCACTTATTCACGCCTGGCATCGGTACTTGGACCCTTGGGAGGGGCTATGAAGACCGCCAAATCGCCGTTTCTCGTTCTAACCTTCATTTTCGTTGTTGTCAGCATGAGCGGCTCAGCGGAAGAATCCCTTTTGTTGAACGGCGACTTCGAGACAGGAGCCCACCTGCCGGAAGGCTGGTCGCCGGTGGAGCCTGGCACGGCCGGCTGTGAATCGGTATGGCTGCACGGAGAAAGCCACACGGGCTCGCGGGCGCTGGGTGCGAAATCAGTTCATGCGCGAGCGGCGTGGACGAGCGCGCCCGTGGCGGTCGAGCCCGGAAAGAGGTACATCGTGAGCGGGTTCATCAAACCCGCCTCGGGAACCGCGCGACTGTGTGTTGAATTCCGCGACGCCCGCGGCAACCGCCTCGGGCGCTCATCGACCACACCGGTGGCCACGGAGCCCGAGAGCTGGACGTACGTGGCGGTCGAGACGACTGCCGCGGGCCGCCACGGAGCGGACGGTTCCATAACGGCCCGGGTCCTGTTTTGGGTACGCGGCGAAGCCGCCCTTGACGACGTGGCCCTTCATCCGCTTGCCCCGTGCGAGTTGGCCAACAACACCATCGAGGCGCCGCTGGACAGTAAGGGTCGGATCCCATACTGGTCGGGGGAGAAAGATCTCGACGTACTGGATGGCGCGCGTGGGGGCACAGTCGTCATCGACACGGAAAACGCCTGCGACGGCGCGGGCTGTTTGGCGGTGACCGCGTCCGGCGATTGGTACGGCGCTACAAGCGCGCCGTATGGGGTATGGCCGTGGTGGAAACGGCTTGAGATGTCCGCCTTGGCGCGGTGCACGCCGGACGCCGAACTGCTGCTGGGAATCGCGTGGTTTGACTCGGCGCAAAAGTTCATTGGCGCGGGAATGGGAGCCTTCGTGACCACGGAGACCTGGCAACGCGTCAGCAGCGGCCAATTATCTCCGCCTGACAACGCTCACACGTTCAAGCCGCTGCTGCTGGTGCGGAAGAAGAAGAACGGCCAAGCGCAAGCGTGGTTCGACGTGATCGAGGTCCGAGTCGAGGAGAAACCCTGCGTCCGCGTAGTCGTCAATCAAGTGGGATACGACCTTCATGCCCCCAAACAGGCAATCGTCCTCACCAACTTTTTCCCCCGCAAAAAAGCCTTTGGACAAGCAACCGCCCTGGACAGCGACGGCGCGACCGTTTGGCAGTCGCCCATCGTCTGCTCCGGCCGCATGTACGGCCAAAGCCAGGCCGACTGGGGCTGGTACGTCTGGCGGGCCGACTTCTCGAAGATCGACCGGCCCGGAACGTACCACGTAACGGCATCGTTCGGCTCGAGGAAGGCCGAATCCGTTTCATTCGCGGTAGACAGCGACCTGCTTTTCAAAGAAACCGCGGCGATTAACGTAGACTTCTTTTTCGTTCAGCGCTGCGGCATCGAGGTGCCGGGCTGGCACGCCCCGTGCCACCTCGACGACGCCAAGCTGTCCGACGGCGCCCACCGGGACCTTACCGGCGGGTGGCACAGCGCCGGCGACTACAACAAGCTCTCGTGGGAGTACGGCGACGGTGGCGTCCTGTATGCGCTCATCCACGCCGCAGCGGCTGTTCCGCAGTACTTCGCCCCGTATGACCGCGACAAGGATGGCGTCCCCGATGTGATCGATGAAGCCGAATGGGGTGCCAAATATCTCGTCAAGATACAAGAGGCCGACGGCGGGTTGCTCAATCACATCGAGCAGGGACCCGACCGCCAGACTTGGATGAACTGGTGCCCGCCCGAAAAAACCACCGACAACGTCGTCGGCACACCCGACGATCCCATCGTGCGCGAAGGCGAAGGGAACTCCCCGCTTGCCATCGGCGGCTGGGCGTTGCTCGGTTCGCTGAATCCTGACAAAGACGGACACAATCCCTATCTGGCATACAGCGTCAAGCTGTGGGAACAGGCAACCGGCAGGGAAAAGACCCCTGGAAATCCGCTGCTACTCCTCAGCGCCATTGACCTCTACAAGATCACCCGCGAAGATCGTTACCTCGAATACGGCCGTCGAACCGTCGATACCCTGTTGGCCAGCGGAAACCCCGACGGCGCACTGGCCGGCGGGTACGGCAACACGGGAGACGTCCCCGCGGCGGCCCTCGCAACGTTTGCCCTCGAATTTCCCGATGATCCCCTCGTGCCCGCCATCAAAGCGCGGCTCGAAAAACATCTGCCCGCGTTTCTGGACGAGGCCGACAACCCGCTCGGGTTGATGATGCAGCAGCCCGGTCCGCAAGGCTATTTCTTCGACCCATCGAGCGCGATGGGGTGCAACTACCAGTTTTCCTCCCGCGCATGGTCGGCCATCATGGTGTACCGCGTCATCCACGACGACCGCGCCATGCAATATGCGACGGACCAGCTCGATTTCCTGTTGGGCCGCAACCCGTACAACATCTGCATGATGGAAGGCAAGGGAACAGTAAACCTCCCCCGCTACCACCACCGATACATCACTATCCCCGGCCATCCGCGCGGCGCCGTGCCCGGAACCATCCCCAACGGGTGCGTCCGCGATATCGCCGGTCGCGACCGGCCCGGGCTCGACCTCTCCACCGGCGGCCGCCAGTATCCCTCCTACCGCACCAACGAACCCTGGCTCGTCCACAATGTCCTCTACACGCTCGCCATAACCGCATTGCACGAGGCCGCAATAGGCTTTGAACCCTTACATTGACACACGGACAGCCAAAGGCGGAGCACGTGATTACTTGGCGCTGGTGTTGCCCAAGATAGTGTTTTCGTCGAAGACGGCGTGCATGATGGTCTTGCGCTCATCCGTGATGTAGAGCACATGGATCTTGCCGTCCCGGGTCTGGATGGCCGTTGGATACGAGAAGACGTTGTCCCCGTCGACGATGTTGCGTTTATATGGAAATGTCTTCGCGCCGTCGGTCGAGATAGCCGCCGTTAACGGGCGTTCATCGTTCATGTTGTCGTTGTAGACCAACAGGAGATGTTCATTTCGCAGTTTGATGAACTGGAGCGATCCGTTCGGGTTGGGGAACTCCGTTTCGACTCCCGGGCTCCACGTCCGTCCGCCGTCATGTGATTCCGACCGGACCATGTAGCCGTCATCGACCGGCTCGTATCCGCCCCCGCGCCGGCAATAAGCCACCAGATCGTCGTCCGTCAGTTGTACGACCGCAGGTTGCAGGTTGCCCTTCTTCGAGTAGATACGGTTTGACTCGGTGAACACATGGGTCCTTGGATTGTATCGAAGAAACAACGAACAGGTGTCAGGGGCGACGAATTCGGGGTCGTGCCCGGTTTCGTGATAGACCGGCAGGAGGTAGTCCCCGTCTTTCAGGACAATGGGATGCGATCGCACCATCATGCCCAATTCGGCCGCCACCACAAACGAGTCGGACCATGTTCGTGCGCCGTCTCTGGATATCTTTGCGTGAATCCGCGAGTCCGACCACGTGGCCCCGTACCGTTGCACGTAATACAACCATACCAACCCGTCCGGCGCCTGCCACACGACGGGATTGCCCTCCGAGTAGAACGGGGCATCCGTCACCACCACGGGGCGGCTCCACGTCGCCTCCCCTTTTTTCAGCCGCGAACCCCACAGGCACGCGTCTTCCTCGTACTCGCCGCTGCCGCCGTAGTAGACAAGATACAAGTCGCCGTTCTCGAGTTCCGCGACCGACGCGGGAAGCTTATACTCGCCCGGTATCTCCGTTCCGAATATCTTCGTAATCGAGATCCCTTCGCCAGGCACGCCTGGACCGCCCGCCAACAGAATTCCCATCGCCAGCAACCCGATCGCTGCGTTCATGGATCCACTCCCATTTCTTCAGCCGTGCCTCAATACTACACCAAACTGAGCCCCCGGTGGCTGCGAAGCTGGTGAGAAAGTGGCATGGTAGAACGGACTCAGGGCCGCATGCCGCGCAAAACTCGCCGTACGTCTGGGACGCCCCCCGGCCCGCCGCGGCGGGTGGGGCGTGTCCCAGAGTTGAATCCAGCCAGATGGCCTCTTTGGTAGCGGCTTGCCGCGCTGCTGCTATTGTGCCGCGGCCAGGTTTGCGTGATGGAACATGTCCGTAGGTTGCGTAAGGTGGCAGACGGTGCACTTGCTTAGCGAACCGGTATGCCCCTGCAATTGGAGGAACTTGATTCCGTCATTGAACTCGCGGCTGGGCGTTATTGCGTGGGGGCTGTCGTGACACCCGGCACAGTAAATGCCGCCATGGCCTCTGGACTCGCGGTACAACGGCTCGTCGGGCATAAAGGCGGAGCCGTGGCAGGCAGCCGCGCCGCAGGCAGGCTCCTGCAACCACGGGTCACGGGCCAAATCGGCCACGTCGGCCACCGTCCCGTGACAGTTGGTGCAATTGACTCCGTAGTTCTGTGCCATCGTGTCGCGCAGGCATTGCGTCTTTGGACCGGGGTGGCAGTTGTAGCATCCGTCCGTATCCGGCGTAATATCGTCCAACTCTTTGTGATGAGAATGCATCGAATACGACAAGCTGTTGACGCCGGGTTCGCCCGGCATGCCCAACGCGTTCGAGGCATGGCAATCCGCGCATAGGACCGGCTGCTGGCTGCTGAGCGTCGTGTTGCTGCGCAGGTCGTGCACCGCCAGGATATTGGCCTTGACGTTCCCGGTCGGCGTGATGCCGGAATTCATCGTGGCGTCCCCGTCGTCGGCATGGCAGTTGGCGCAACTGAATTCGGTCGAGACAGGCGCCACAACCGTGAGTTTCGCGAGGGCGCTGTCACACTTGGTTTGAGAACCGGTTTCTGTCAGCGTGAGTTGCGCGAGCTGGTACGGGTTGGCTTGGCCGGTTGCGGCATCTGCGTCGCGCAATTCCGTCAACGGAATCCCCTCGGCCTCGAAATGGTCCCCGACAACCGTCATCTCCCCCGCCAGACCCAGTCCCGTCAGGCCCGTATCCGGAGGCAAGGGGCTTGACAAGTGAAACAGTTGCTGGGCGTATTGCCAGAAATTCGTCTTATCCGGCTTGCCGGGTATTCCCGCGGAATAGGTGTTTGCCGGGAACGCATAGTGAATCGAGATTCCCTCGGTGACGATCTGTGGCGGGTCGCCCCGCTCGATCACTTGAGCAAAAAGCGTGTTGTACGGAGGCAGAATGCCAAACACGCTGTAGTCGCCGTCGTAGCAGTGCATGCCCAGGTTGTTCCACGCGACCATGACAAACCTGGTGCCCGATGGGTCTCCTTCATCTTGTGGTTTGGGACAAGCCGCGAGAAGAATCAGAAACGCACCCAATAGGATACAGCTCAGTTCCTTGCGCCTCCGAGTTCCCTTACGCACGGAATGACACTCCTTCCTTGATGTGGACTGCGATTATCAATACCCTCCACTGCAACGAACACTGCCCGGATAGTCTTTAATTCCCTCGGAGATCGGGCCGGACGAATCGTCATTCCAGAGTTCCAGCGAGAGGTGCTCAAGACGAGGTTCGGTCCCCACCTCGAAGCGAGTCCTTGATTGGGCATGTAGTGGCCGGTTATTCCACGATCCTGGGG
>DATKVG010000167.1:0-4034 GCA_035530195.1 Bathyarchaeia archaeon
GGCCGCTGCCTTTATTGGTATGTCGATGTCGTTTCTCCGCATGGCGAGATGCGAGGGTCACCGTGGAAACCGAACGCCCGGCCCGCCATTTTACCGTATTGGCAAGGTGGTGCGCTACAGCATCACCGACTTGCGGGCGTGGTTGGAAGCGCGGCGATGCGAGACGGGAGCGGCTATCGAGTTTCTCAATGCGGACACTGAGCGGACGGTGAAAAATGGCACCAAGACAACAGAGCACTAAAGGCAAGAAGCAAGTTGAGGCTCATGATTACGGTTGGTTTCCAGGTGTGCTTATTTCTCGCGAACTGTTAGAGAGCGACGCCTGGGCCGATCTGGAGCACGCAGAGCGGGCCGTGCTGATTGACATGATCTGGGTAGCGGGCTGCGCAAAGGGTGAACCGTTTTTCTTCACCTGGGCGCACTGTAAAACGCCAACCACCGAGGCCACCTTCAAGCGGGCGCGTGAACGGCTCTGTCTGATGGGCTTTCTGAAGGCACGACCGGATCTCAAAGAACTGAAAACCGGGCCTGACCTCTTTTCGGCGTGCGGGAAATGGCGGAAGCATCGGGCAAGTGAGAACGCGGTCGAATCACAGAAGCGCAAAACCCGCCGCATAGCGGCAAGCCGGGGCCGGCGGCGGCGGATGAAGCTAAAAAGCAACCACCCTGATGGTGTGGCGGGTACACACCCTGATGGTGGTGACACCGGCGACTGCAACCACCCTGATGGTGTGTACATTGGCGCAAAAAGGCCAAAGTGCAACCACCCTGATGATGTGTTTTTAGCTATACCAGTGCGGGGCGCTGTTTCTGTTGTCTCTAAATCAGCCGAAATAGCGAAAGCCGGGGCCGGTGCCGGAAAACGCCCCGAACTGGCGACACTCCGCGGGGAACTGGCGCAGTTCTTCGATGGGCTGACTGACTTCCCCGAAATGCCGTTCAACCGGAAGGCGGACCTTTTCACGGGCAGAGTTGCGCGGGCGCTGGGACAGGATACCAAACCCGTCAACGACTATCTGCGCGGCATACGCGGGGCCGGAGACGCCGCATTTTCGACTGTCGCGAAGATGATAGAGGAATTGCTGCAAGAGGGGCTGCCACTAACGGCCATTGGAGGGGCGAGGAATGAAACAAAACATCATACGGTCAAAGGTGGCGCAGTGGACGAAAAAAAGGCGGCGGCACAATGAACCGGCTCCGCCTTGCCCGTGGTGGAAGATCGAACCGATTAAGGATGCACGATGGAAACTGGACGAGATGAAAGCATTCCGGCAGAGGATACGGCAAGCGAAATGAGGAAACGCCCATCCCGCCCAATGCGCCTCTGCCGTCTGAGTGGAGTTTCCGTTACTTCGTGTTCGAAAAGTACCGGCGGTATCGGGCGACGTTTGGACCTAAGAGGAAAACGGGATAATGGCGACACACGTTCAACCGCATGGAAAGCACTTGAACGGCGGGCGGCGGCACAGCGCGCGGTGGACATCATCCCCTCGGGCCTCATTGACGATATGGAGCAGTGCCTAAAGGCATTGCGGGAGTTTCGCTGCGTTTCACCGGATTCTGGTGCAACACGGGTTTAGTGGCTAGAACAGCCCTGACGGGCAAGGAGGATAGCGTGATGGGTAGAGACGCCAGAAAACATAACCGTGACGACCTGACGGTCATGGAAGCCAAGTTTGTTGTGCAGTATGAGGCCCAGGGGTTTCGCAACGGGGAAAAGGCGGCGCGGCTGGCCGGTTATAAATGCCCCGACAAGATAGCGTCCGTGGTTGTGAAGCGTCCAGCCGTCAAGGCGGAGATAGCGAAACGGCGCGACGCCGCTTTGCTGTCCGCGAAAGAACATGCGCTGATGGACCGCGACACCCTCCTAAAGCTGTGGAGTACGATGGCGCTGAATTCGGGAATAAAGGCGAGCGACCGGCTCACCGCATCAAAACTATTGGCGGAATACCTGGGCATGTTCGAGAAAGACAGCCAGGACAATGTGCCGCGGTCGTTGCTCCAAATCGTGCAGTGTGTCGAGGGGCGCTGTCCCCGGTGCGGCGAGATTGTCCGCGTGCAGCCGGTCGAGGGCATTGGCCGGCAACCGGCCAGTGGCCAAGGGGTGAACAAGCGTGTCCAGTAAGTAGGCGCCCAGTGCTCACGCGTGATTCTGTTTGTCCATCCTCGGCCCGTTCCAGCGCCTCGCGCACGCCGGCGGATGCGCCATGGCCCGCCCCGAGCGCCATGGCGATGTCCCTGTGCCGGGGCGGCGTCGTCACGGTCCATGCGACGCACGGGCCGTCCTCCGGGCTGACGGGCTTGCACCCGGTCTCTCTTAACGCGCCAGAATTCGCATTTTTCAGATAGGACTGTATAGGTCGTTCTCAAAAACCTATATGCGAGTGTCCTCGTGTGAAGAGCAATTGGACTTAATGGCTGAGGGAACGGAGGCCATAAAAGCCAAGGCCAAGGAGGTCGTCGATGAACAAAGAGCAGAGCAAGAAGCAAGGGCCTTTGGGGTCGAAGGAGCGGTGGAGCGCGCGGAGTAAACGCGACGTGGTGATTGGCAGAGAATGCAGGAACTGCATTGTGGCGCGGCGCCACCAGGTAAAGGCGACAACGGTGAAAGCATGTAGACCACCAAAGAACTGCGGTAATACCGCAGTTGCCACCCGCACCGGTCTCGAC
The DNA here is from genome assembly GCA_035530195.1 of Bathyarchaeia archaeon. Taxonomy (GTDB): domain Bacteria; phylum Hydrogenedentota; class Hydrogenedentia; order Hydrogenedentales; family SLHB01; genus JAPLKX01. The sequence goes on from DATKVG010000167.1 coordinate 2,671, forward strand.
GGGAAAGAACATCGGATGCCAGCCAAGTCAGACCGCACGCCGGAGGGGGAAGAAGGCGACTACGGGAGCGTAGAGGGTAACACCGCCGAGCGCGCCTCCTGGGGCATCCTGGGAGCGCGGAAACACGGCAACGAGGCGATGACGGGAACGGCAGGCGAGGCAGTTTTTCCCGCCGCTTGAGTTTACAGTGAGTTTACTGGAGAAACCCTCAAAAAAGAACGCCCAAAGGCCACTTCGTAAACCCCTGGTCGTTAATGGTTTATATGGTGGGCGACCGCAGGATCGAACTGCGGACCTCCGCCGTGTGAAGACGGCGCTCTAACCAACTGAGCTAGTCGCCCCGCGAACCTTTTGACATCGTATCACACGGTTTTCACGGGCGTCAAATGCCGCCACCGCAACCTGATACGAGTGCGCCGGGCCACGTAGACGCGACGTCCCCGCCGCGTTATTCAAGCACTCCGGCTACGGAATCTCCGCCTATTTCTATCGAATCGGTCCTGTCGGCGGCGCAACCGGCCGCGGCGGGCGCTGCAAACGTGGCGACCTGACGGGTCCATCAGGCGGCGGGGGTGGACCCAGTGGCGGCATGGGCCGGAGCGGACGGGTCAATCCCTGCCTCTGCGCCCTGGCCTTCTGTATCAGCCTGCGCATGTCCCCTTCGAAATCACTGATGAACACGTAAAGCTTCGCGCGCTGGCTTGTGGAAAGGTTCCCCGCGGCCTTCTGGTAGGCGTCTTTACGCATTTCGAGCGTCTTGAGGTCATGTGCAATGAGGTCTTGCAGGGCCGTTTCAATATGCTCATCCGGCAGGCGGTCACGCAACGCCGCACGCAACGCCTTCATCTTATCCTGACGCTGACGTTTCATCCCGTTAAGTTGCTCCCGAAACTCCGAGAACCGGCGAACCATCAGCACCGTCTGCTCCTCGTTCAGGCCCAACTCCCTCGACAACTTCGCCGCCATTACCGATTGGATCAGTTCCGAAAGCTCACCGTCCGAAACTCTGTCAACGCCGGGCGGCGGCGGCGGCGGGGGACCCGGTTCCCGACCGGCTGCCGGCGGGCCAGGCGGAATCTCCGCCTCCGGCGGCTGACCGTAGGCCGCCGCCACCGTCAGGCCCAACACCACTACCATCAACAACGCTTTCATATCTCGGCGCCCTCCTCGTATGTTCGCAGCAGTCGTTCAAACTCCATCTTCTCGGTTTCATCCAGCGATTGCACCAACTCCTCGATATCCCTTTCCGCCTCCCACGCCTCCGCCGCGTCTTCAAACCAGCCGCTCGCCGAAAGCGCCAGTACCAACTCCTCGGCATTCATTTCGGGCGTATCGCCGGACGCCGGGAAGCCGTAATCCCAGGC